>NZ_JBFULT010000003.1:0-52459 GCF_054049755.1 Bradyrhizobium sp. P5_C11_2 | reverse complement strand
AAGCACGAGACCGACAGCCCGTCGAAGATCCTCAACTTTCCGTTCCTTAATCCGCAGAACGGGCCGATCCACGTCAACGGCGCCGAGAAAGGCGACGTGCTCGCCGTCTACATCGAGAGCATCGTGCCGCGCGGGCCGCAGCCGTGCGGCACCACCGTGGTCATGCCGGATTTCGGCGGCCTCGTCAGCACCGGGCAGACCGCGCTGCTCAACCCGGCGCTGCCGGAGCGGGTGAAGAAGCTCGTGATCGACGCGAAGACCGGGACCAAATGGAACGACAAGATCACGCTGCCATATGAGCCGTTCATCGGCACCATCGGCACCTCGCCGGAGATCGAGGCGATCTCCTCGCTGGTCCCGGACTATTACGGCGGCAACATGGATTTGCCCGACATTGGCGTCGGCGCCGTCATCTATCTGCCGGTCAACACCAAGGGCGGGCTGCTCTATCTCGGCGACTGCCACGCCGCGCAGGGCGACGGCGAGCTCTGCGGCGTCGCCATCGAGCATCCGACCGTGACCACGGTGCAGATCGACCTGATCAAGAACTGGACCATCGCCTGGCCGCGGCTCGAGACCAGGGACTTCATCATGACCATCGGTTCCGCCCGGCCGATGGAGGATGCGGCCCGCATCGCCTATCGCGAGCTCTGCCGCTGGATGGCGGCGGATTACGGCTTCGACGAGATCGACGCCTATATGCTCCTGACCCAGGCAGGCCGTGTCCGGCTCGGCAACATGGTCGATCCGAAATATACGCTCGGCGCCTCCATCAAGAAGTCCTTTCTGGTTTGAGGGCCGGTCAGGTCATGTCAGGGATTCACAAGGTTGCCGCCGTCCAGTTCGAGCCGACCATGTTCGAGAAGGAGCGCAACATCGCGCGCCTGCTCGAACTCTGCGAGCAGGCGGCGGCGGCCGGCGCGAAGCTCATCGTCACGCCGGAAATGGGAACCACCGGCTATTGCTGGTTCGACCGCGCCGAGGTTGCGCCCTTTGTCGAGAAGGTGCCGGGACCGACCACCTACCGCTTTGCGGCGCTGGCGCGTCGGCATGATTGCTACATCGTGGTCGGCATGCCCGAGGTCGATGAGGACGGCATCTACTTCAATACGGCCGTGCTGATCGGGCCCGACGGCGTGGTCGGCCGCCACCGCAAGACGCATCCCTATATCTCCGAGCCGAAATGGGCGGCGGCGGGCGACCTGCACAACCAGGTGTTCGAGACGCCGATCGGGCGCATTGCGCTCCTGATCTGCATGGACATCCATTTTGTGGAAACCGCGCGGCTGATGGCGCTCGGCGGCGCCGACGTCATCTGCCACATCTCCAACTGGCTGGCCGAGCGCACGCCGGCGCCCTACTGGATCAGCCGCGCCTTCGAGAACGGCTGCTACGTCATCGAGAGCAATCGATGGGGGCTCGAGCGCACCGTGCAGTTCTCCGGCGGAAGCTGCGTGATCGCGCCGGACGGGCAGGTGACCGCCGTGCTCGACAAGGGTGACGGCGTCCTGTTGTCGGAGATCGATCTCGATGCCGCGCGCGCGCGCCGTGTGCTCGGGGAAGCCGTATTCGCGCAACGTCGGCCGGAACTCTATCCCGAGCTGCTCACCGATACCTTCAGCTGGAATCCACGCGACTTCTTTGGTCTCTATGGCCACGAGTCCTGGCCGACCGGCAAGACGTCGCGGGTCAGCGTCGCGCAATTTGCGCCTGTCGACGACGTCGGCCGGAATCTTGGGGAGATCGAAGCCCTCGCGCGCAAGGCCAGGGCCGAAGGCGCGGAGCTCGTCGTCTTTCCGGAGCTTGCGGTGACGGGGCTCGGCGCCCCCGCGGCATCGGCGCAGCCAATCCCGGGGCCGGCCACCGACAGCCTCAGGAAGCTTGCAAGGGAGCTCGGCCTTTACCTCGTCTGCGGTCTGGCCGAGCGCGCCGACGGTGCGCTCTACAACAGCGCCTGCCTGGTCGCGCCCGACGGAGACATCTCGGTCTATCGCAAGACGCATCTTGCAGCCGACGACAACAGCTGGGCGACGGCCGGGGACGGCTGGACCGTCGTCGACACGCCGATCGGACGTATCGGGATGTTGATCGGCCATGACGCGTCATTTCCCGAAGCGGGCCGGGTGCTGGCTTTGCGTGGCTGCGATCTCATCGCGTGTCCCGCCGCGATCAAGGGACGCTTCAGCTCGTCGCATGCCGGCACCGAGGTGGCGCAGCCAAAGCCGATTCCGACCGGCCCCGATCCGCATCACTGGCATCATTTCCGCGTTCGCGCCGGCGAAAACAATCTGTTCTTCGCCTTCGCCAATGTGGCCGATCGCGAACGCGGCTATCCCGGGCTGAGCGGCGTGTTCGGTCCTGACACGTTCGCGTTTCCACGGCGGGAGGCGATTGCGGCCGACGGCACGGGCCTTGCTGCGGCGCTGGTCGACACCACCAATCTCGACAGCGTCTACCCGACCAATGTGGTGCGGCGAAAGGATCTGGTTTCAATGCGAATGCCGCACAGCTATCGTGGATTGGTCAAGGCCGGGCTGAGCAACACCTGAACCAAGAAAAGGAAACCGACCATGGATCTGGGACTCAAGGGCGCCAAGGTTCTCGTCACGGGAAGCACCAAGGGGATCGGCCGCGCGATCGCCGAGACATTTGCCGCAGAGGGCGCCGACGTTGGCGTGTGCTCGCGCAATCAGGCCGAGGTTGAGAGCACGGTCGCTGCGCTGAAGGCCAAGGGCGTCGCGGCCTATGGTGGTGCGGTCGACGTCTCCAACGGCCCCGCGCTGAAAGCCTGGGTCGGCGACATGGCGGCCAGGCTTGGCGGCATCGACGTCGTCGTCGCCAATGTCAGCGCGCTCGCGATCGGACAGGATGACGAAAGCTGGGAGAAGGAATTTTCGACCGACATGATGGGCACGGTCCGGCTGGTGAACGCCGCCATGCCCTATCTGGAGAAGAGCGCCGCCGGGGCGATCGTCACGATCGCCAGCGTCTCCGGGCGCGAGGTCGATTTCGCGGCCGGTCCCTATGGTACCTTCAAGGCGGCGATCATCCACTACACCCAGGGTCTCGCCAACCAGCTTGCCGGCAAGGGCATCCGCGCCAACACGGTGTCGCCGGGCAATACCTATTTCGAGGGCGGGGTCTGGAACATGATCAAGGACAACAATCCCGAGCTCTACAAGACCGCACTGGCACTCAATCCGACGGGGCGGATGGGCACGCCGCAGGAGATGGCCAACGCCGCCGTGTTTCTCGCCAGCCGCGCGGCCAGCTTCATCACGGGGACGAATCTCGTCGTCGATGGTGCCCTGACGCGCGGCGTGCAGTTCTAGGCGCCGTCCCTCAGAAGCGTCTCAATGTGCCACGCTGCCTTGAGCAGCGTGCGGTCGCGGCCGCGCCCGGCGATCATTTGCAGGCCGAACGGAAGTCCGGCCGCATCGGTGCCGCATGGAATCGAGACCGCCGGCAGCCGGGCGTGGTTGACGAAGGGCGTGAACACCGCATGCGCGCGCGGGCTCGCGGCACGGCCGCCGATGGTGTCGGGTCCAAGCTGGGTCAACGGCCATGCGACGCAGGGGACCGTCGGCGCCAGCAGCAGGTCGATGTCGGTGAAGAGGGCCGCGAAGGCATGGGCGATCGCGGCGCTCGCGACCAGCGCACCGGCAACGTCCGCGCCCGACCAGGACAGCCCCCGCTCGATCTGCCTGGCGATGTCAGGGTCGAAGACAGTCGGATCCTTGCGAAAGGCGTCGCCATGGAGGGCGGCGAGGCCCGCGTGCTGAAGCGGCATGATGGCCTCTTCCGTGGCACCCGCCGGCCAGACCGGATCACGCTGCGCGATGCGTAAGCCGGAGGCGGACAGGCGCGCCACGGCGGAAGCAACTCCGTCGGCGACGACGCCGTCGACCGCGACGTCGAGGCCAAGGCGCGGTGAGAAAGCGATGCGCAGGCCGGCGAAGTCATCTGCCTCTTGTGCGATATCCGCGGAGTCCGGGTCGCGTGGATCGGCGCCGGTCATGGCTTCGAACGCAAGCGTGATGTCGGCGACGGTGGCGGCGATCGGTGCAATGACGGACAGGCCGAAAAACGGCTCGGCGAAACCGGGCCCATAGGGGATCCCGCCATAGGACGGTTTGAAGCCGGCGACGCCGACATGGGCCGGCGGCCTGCGGCTGGAGCCGCCTGCATCGGTGCCTATCGCGAGCGGCACGAGGCCGGCCGCGACAGCCACAGCCGGCCCGCCGGACGAGCCGCCCGGCGTCAGCGCGGGATTGAGGGGATGCCGCGTCGGACCGAACAGCGGCGAGATCGTGACACCCTTGCTGGCGAACTCGGACGTCGCGCCGATGCCGGCGACGACCGCGCCGGCCTCGCGCAGCCGCTCGACCGCAATCGCATCCTGCGGCGCGATGAAATCGGCGAACAAGCGCGAGCCCTGCGTCACGCGCCAGCCACGGGTCCAGATGTTGTCCTTGACGACGATGGGCACGCCGGCAAGCCGCATTGTCTCGCCGGCACGCAGGCGATCATCGACCGCTGCGGCATCGGCAAGCGTGCGCGCGGGGTCGATCGTGACCACTGCGTTCAACGCCTTGGCGGCCTCGATCCGCGCGAGCGCGGCCTTTGCGGTCTCGACGGCGCTCGTCCGTCCGGCCGCGACATCGGCCGTGATCTCGCGGGCGCTATGTGCTGGCTTTGTCATGGCCTCCCCAGATCAGCGCCACTGTGCCGCAGAGAGCGAGGCAGGCCAAGGCGAAGAACGCCGCGCCAAGGCCGGCCACACCGTCCAAGATCGACACCACGGCCGGCGCCGCCAGCAGGCCGGCATAGGACGCGGTCAGCACCGCGCCGGTGGTCTCGCCGATCCGGTCCTGCGGGGCGAGGCGGGCGATCTCGGCGATGAAGACGCCGTTCCAGCCCGATGCCGTCAGGCCGAACAGCGCCGCCACTGCGAACTGCCAGGTGCGGCTGAGCGATCCGCCGTCGAGGCCGAGCAGCGCAGCGCAGAGGGCCATGCCGAGGCCGATGACGATGAGCACGGCGCGGGAGGCGTCGAGGCGCATGGCGACGTAGCCCCAGCCGAGCCGGCCGATCAGACCGCCGGCCTGCGCGCAGGCGAGCGCCATACCGGCCTCGATATGGCTGAGGCCAAGCTCGCGCGTGCCGAGCGTGACGAAGACCGTGTTGAGCGAGACCTGCATGGCGCTGAACGGCATCGAGGCCAGCGCCAGCATTGCRATGCGCCGGTCCGCGGTCACCAGCGCCAGCCGCGCGCGCAGATCGAGTTTTGGCGGYGGGACGACCTTGCCGGCATAGGCCGGCCGCAGCCACTCGAACAGCGCGATCCCGAGAAGGGCGCAGGCCCCGACGACCGCATAGCACCAGGCCGGCCCGAGCGAGATCGCGATCGCGGGCAGGGCCAGCGAGCCGCAGACGGCGCCGATCTGGTTGCCGGTCTGACGCACAGAGAAAACGAAGGCGCGCCGCTCGGCGGTCACGAGTCGCGCCAGCAGCGCCGCGCTCGCGGGCGTCTCGGGCCCCATGGCGAGGCCGAGGCAGAGGCCTGCTGCGAGCAGCGCGGCGGTCGAGCCCAGCGAGGCCAGCGCCATGCCGACGACGATGGCCGCGGCGCACAGGCTTGCGATCCGCAGCGAGCCGAGGCGCGCGATGAAGCCGCCGCCCCAGAACGAGGCGGGGATACCGACGGCGAACACCGCGCATGAGAACATCGAGAGCTGCCAGACCTCGATATGGGCGCGCGGCGCGACCACGCCGGGCGCGAACAAAGCGAGCGCGACGAGGGCCTGAAGCGAGGTCATCGCGCCCAGGGCCGGTAGCAGCGCGGGCGCTGGCCGAGCGGCAGCCTTTCCGTCTATCATGGCGGCGCGCTCACGGGAGGAACATGGTGGCAGGCGGTATTTCCATTCACGCGGTCGATGTGGCGAGCGGACGGCCCGCGCAGGGGCTGCGCGTCGAGATCTGGCGGATCGATCCCGACTCCTCGCGCATTGCCGACGGGCGGCTCGGCGCCAATGGCGTGCTCGATCACCCCATTGCGCAAGGCGCCGGTGTGACGGCCGGCGAGTACGAGGTCCTGTTTCATCTCGGCGAGTTCTTTGCGGACAGCGACGGTTTTCTCACGGTGACGCCGTTCCGCTTCCGCATCAAGAACGTTGACGAGCATTTTCACCTGCCGCTCAAATTTACGCGCTGGGGCTATTCGCTGTTCCGCGGCGCCTGATCAGTTGGTCAGCCGCCGCGACAGTCCCGTGACGCGCTCCATGACCGCGACCAGCGCGACGGTGGCGATGATCAGCACGCCTGATAGCGCCGCGATGGTGACGTCGAGCTTGCCCTCGAGATCCTGCCACATCCGGATCGGCAGCATGTCGGTCGCAGCATCCCGCAGGAACAGCGAGACCGGCACGTTGTCGAACGAGGACATGAAGGCGATGAAGGCCCCCGCAATGATGCCCGGCCGGATCAGCGGCAACACGATCCGGCGGAACGTATAGAGCCGGCTCGCCCCCAGCACCGCCGAGCTCTCCAGCAGGGTCGGCTCGAGCTGGGCCAGCGCTGCGACCGTGTTGCGCACGACATAGGGGACGCAGACCACGGTATGGCCGATCACCAGCGTCAGCGGCGACACAGGCAGGCCGACCAACGAGAACAGCATCAGGGCGGCAAGCCCGAAGGCCAGCGCCGGCAGAACCAGCGGCGACATGAAGAGGGAATCGAGCAGCCGTGCCGACAGCGTCCGCGAGCGCGAGATCGCAAGCGCTGCGGCGACGCCGAGGACGACCGACAGGCCCGTCGCCCACAGCGCGACGATGAGGCTGTTCTTGGCCGCGAAGTGAAGCTGCCAGGCATTCCAGAGTTCGGCGTACCAGCGCAGCGAATAGCCCGGCGGCGGGAAGCGCAGCGAGAAGCCGCTGGTGAAGGAGACGATCAGCACCACCAGCGACGGCGCGATGATGATGATCAGCGCGATCATCGCGATCACGGTCATGACCAGCTCGAAGCTGATCGCCTCCAGGGTGCGCTTGCGACCGCTCATCACGCGCCGCCATAGCCGCGCGACATGCGGCCGAGCGTGGTGAAGACGGACACCACCGCGAGCACGGCGAGCAGGAAGATGATCGAGATCGCCGATGCAAAGGGCCAGTTCTGAAGGGTCGAGGCCTGCTGATAGAGATACATCGGCATGAACAGCATCTGCCCGCCGCCGATCAGCGACTGGGTGATGAAGGCCGTGATCGCGGCGGCATAGGTCAGCGTGCAGCCGGCGATCACGCCCGGCAAGGACAGCGGCAGCACGATCCTGAAGAAGGTGCGCCAGCTTCCGGCGCCGAGCGAGCAGGAGGCATCGTCGAGATTGGGATCGATGCGGCCGAGCGCGGTGATCAGCGGCAGCGTCATCAAGGGCATCTGCACCTGCGCCAGCGCGAGCACCACGCCGAACTGGGTGTAAAGCAGTTTTAGAGGGGTATCGATGATGCCTAGCGATTGCAGCGTCGCGTTGATGATGCCCTGGCGGCCGAGGATGACGATCCAGGCGAACGTGCGGACCACGACGCTGGTCAGGAGCGGCAGCAGCACGATCAGGATGATGATGGTCTGGAGCCGCGGCCCGACCCGCTGATAGAGCCACGCGATGGGAAAGCCGAGCACGAGGCAGACGGCCGTCACCTCGGCACCTAGCAGCAGCGTCGAGCCGAGCACGCCGAGGCTGAAGGGATCGGTGAGGAAGTGCAAGTATTGGCCGAGCCCCCAGTGGAGCGCGGCCGTGTCGTTGTGCAGCGAGAGCCAGAGCAGTTGCAGCAGCGGCGCGACGAAGAAGACCAGGAAGAACAGCGCCAGCGGCACTGCCAATCCCATCCCGTAGGAGGTCACGTCCCGTGATGCCGGTGCTGCACCCATCGTCAGGTCCTCAACGCTCTCAGATCTTGATCTCGCGGTTGAAGCGCTCGATCCAGGCCGAACGCTGCTCGTTGATCTTCTTCCAGTCCTGGAACACGAATTTCTGCTTCAGCTCGGCCGTGTCCTTGGCGAGCACGCGCGCGATCTCGCCGCCCATCGTCACCTTGGAGTTTGTGGGCACGATCAGATAGGGCGGGTTCATCAGCGTGGTCTGCACCTCGGGCGTCAGGGCTGCCTCGATCAGCTTGAAGGCGAGCTCGCGGTTCGGCGAATTCTTGACGATGTGGATCGTGGTCTTGAAGGCGATGGCGCCTTCCTTCGGCGCCACGAACTCGACCGGCACGCCGCGGGCTTTCAGGATCTGGATGGCGTTGAAATTGCCGGGCGAGATGTCGATCTGGCCCTGCTGGAACAGGGTCGCCAGCGCGCCGGGATTGGCGGCGACCGCGGCGAGATTGGGCTTCAGCTCTTCCAGCGCCTTGAAGCCGGGATCGACATTGGCCTCGGAGCCGCCGCGCATCTTGGCGACCTCGACCAGCCAGCCGGTGCCGAGCGTCGAGTTGAGGTTGGTGATGCCGACGCGGCCCTTGAACTCGGCTTTCCAGAGATCCGCCCAGGAGGTCGGCGGCGTCTTGATCGTCTCCGGATTGTAGGTGAGGCCGACGACCTGGAAGAACGGCGCGGGACCCATCGGCTCCTGCGCCTCGGCGATCAGATCCTTGTAATAAGCGCTCTTCTCGACGGGATACGGCTCGACCAGGTCTTGGCCGATCGCGACGAGGGCAGGGCCGGGATCGTGCAGCATGACGTCGATCGGCGGATTGGCTTTTGCGGCATTCACCTTCGCGATCTGGTCGACCGAGAGCATCGGGTCGAGCACCATGGCGGCATCCGCGTTGGCTTTCCGGAACGCCGGCACCAGCACGGCCTTGTGCGCTTCCTCCCAGCTTCCGGTGAAGGTTGCAAACACCAGCGGACGGGCCTGGGCGAAGCTCAGTCCGGGAAACGCCTTCATGGCGCCGAGTGTGAGTGCGGTCGTCATCAGGCTTCGGCGGCTCAGGATCATGTAAAAACTCCCTGTGGACTATGACTGGGTCTAAAGCGTTGCGGGAAAGGCGTTGGCGAGCGATGGCGCGAGCGGCGCAAGGCGCACCGCGGCGCCGCTCTCGAGCGTGCGCGTCTCGCCGATACGCGCCTGTGAGATTTTCACGCCGGAGCCGTCGCCGGTCGTGACCTCGTGGACGACGGTGGCCCCCAACGGCAACGACATGCCGACCACGCCGGCAAAGCCGGTTTCATCGCTGACGAATTGCAGATGCTCGGGGCGGATGCATACGGTGACGCGGCCGCCCTCGGCGAGCGCGCCGCCCGCGGGCCGTGCGATGATCTCCGCGCCGGCATCGAGGCGCACCTTGGCGGCGGTGCGGTCCGCCGACACCACCACGCCGGGCATGCGGTTGCTGGAGCCGACAAAGGTGTTCACGAACAGCGTCTGCGGCCGGTCGTAGACGTCGGACGGCGTTCCGAACTGTTCGAGCTTGCCATGGCTCAGCACCGCGACGCGGTCGGCCATCGACAGCGCCTCTTCCTGGTCGTGGGTCACGATCAGCGTGGTGATGCCCGAGACCCGCTGCAGCCGCTTGACCTCGATCTGCATGTCGAGCCGCAAATTCTTGTCGAGCGCGGCAAACGGCTCGTCGAGCAGCAGGATCGACGGCTTGATCGCGAGCGCGCGGGCGAGCGCGACTCGTTGCTGCTGGCCGCCGGAGAGCTGCCGCGGCAGGCGTTCCGCCATTGATGGCAGTTGGACCAGCTCGAGCAAGCGCTGCGCCTCGCGCTGACGCGCGGCCTTGTCGATGCCGCGCGCGGCGAGCCCGTAGGCAACATTCTCGCTGATCGACAGGTGCGGAAACAGCGCGTAGTTCTGGAACACGATGCCGACGGCGCGGCGGTTCGGCGGCAGTGCGTCGACGATGTCGTCGCCGATGATGATCCGCCCTTGCGTCTGCGCGATGAAGCCGGCGATGATCCGCAGCAGGGTGGTCTTGCCGCAGCCGGAGGGGCCGAGCAGGGCGATGATCTCGCCACCCCTGATGTCGAGATTGATGTTCTCGACCGCGAGCGCACCACTCGGATAGCGGTGGGTGACGGCGTCGACGACGAGCGAACGGCCGCTTTGCGCATCAGCCATGGTGTTGCCTCCCGTTGCCCCAAGGGAGAAAGCAAGTCTCGTGCCCGCGCCGGTCGCTTTTCGAAGCGAGTTTTGGCATTGTGGCCCGATGACATCGGATCCATCGGTTTGCAACCTCACGGCCACAACTCTTGCGCGCGCCATTGCCGGCGGCAAGCTGTCCTCGCGTGACGTCGTCGAGGCGCATCTCGAACGGATCGCGGATTTGAACGAGCAATTGGCGGCGTTCGTCACGGTCGACGCGGAGGGCGCCCGCCGCGCCGCGCAGATCTGCGATGCCGCGCCTGCGCCGATCGGCCCGCTGCACGGCGTGCCCGTCGCGATCAAGGACCTCACCGACACCGCGGGACTTGCGACCACCTACGGATCGGTGCTGTTTCGCGATCACGTGCCGGCCGAGGACGATCTCGTGGTCGCGCGGCTGCGGCGCGCCGGCGCGATCATTCTGGGAAAGACCAACACGCCGGAGTTCGGCTTCGGTGCGGTCTGCACCAACAGATTGTGCGGGCCGACGCGCAATCCCTTCGCTCCCGCGCTGACCTCCGGCGGCTCGTCCGGCGGCTCCGCCGTTGCGGTCGCGGCCGGCATGGTGCCGCTGGCGCATGGCACCGATTTCGGCGGCTCCGTGCGGACGCCCGCCAGCTTCTGCGATGTCGCCTCGATCCGGCCGACGCCCGGCCGCATTCCGTCGCCGCGCCGCCCGCTCGGCTGGGACATGCTGGCCACCCACGGTTTTCTTGCCCGCGGTGTCGATGATCTCGAGCTCGCGCTGTCGGTCTGTGGGGGAGGCGATCCGAACGATCCGCTCTCGATCGGCGTCGTCAATGATGATCGGCCGGTCGCGGGACGGCTCCGGATCGCCGTCACGCCCGATTTCGGCGTTGCACCGGTTGCGCGCGAGGTTCGTGGGCGCTTTGCTTCCGCCTGCGAGGCGCTTGCGCGCATTGCCGATCTTGTGCCGTCGTCGCCCGATTGTAGCGGCGCAATCGAGACCTTCCGTACGCTGCGCGCCGCGCACATCGCCAACGGCTATGGCGAGTTGCTGCGGACGCGTCGCGACGAGCTCACGCCCACCGTGATCTGGAATATCGAGGCCGGTGCAAAACTCTCCGCGGAGGATTATCTGAACGCAGAGCGCCGGCGCACCGCGATCTACCGCAGCTTTCGTCAGCTGTTCACCCGCGCCGACTTCCTGGTTGCACCGGCGGCGTCCGTCTTTCCGTGGCCGACCGCCGTCAGCGATGTCACCGCCATCGATGGCGTGACGTTGGAGACGCCGATCGATTATCTCGCCGTCACCTTCATCGTGTCGCTGGTCGGTTGTCCGGTCCTGACCTTGCCGGCGCGCCGGGGAGTGAATGAGCTGCCCTTCGGCATCCAGATCATCGCGCCGCCGGGATGCGAATCCCGCTTGTTTGCCTTTGGCCGCACCATCGAAAACGAATTGGGTTTTTCGCATCGCCGGCCGCCTGCCTGATCAACTGTCGCGATGCTCGAGCCGGGCGGCGAGCGCCTCGGCGAGACCTGTGGTGGGCTTGGCGGCGGGCCGGCGGAACGTGCCCGCCGTCGCCTTGCGCAGCCGCAGCGCCAGCAGCGCTTCGGCCTGCTTCACGGCGGCGACGACCTGGTCGATGACGGGGACGGGGATCCGGTCGGCCACGCGTTCTGCGAGGCCCGAGAGCGGCGCGCCGGCGAAGATCAGGACGTCGGCCTCGTTCTCGACGATCGCGCGCTGCGCAAGCGCGACGAGCACGTCCTCCTTCTCGGTGCCGACTTCGGAGATCGCCTGGAACGGCGTATCGAGCATGCGGATGCCGGCGCAGCGCTCCCACAGCCCGTGCGCACGTACGCATTCCTCGTACCAGGGCCCCAAGGCTTGCGCGAACGTGACGATGGCGAAGCGGCGCCCGGCCATGCAGGCCGTCAGCATCGCGGCCTCCGCCATGCCGACCACGGGAATGTCGAAGGTTTCCCGCGCGGCGAACAGGCCGGGATCGCCGAAGGCCGCGATGATCGCGGCGTCGACCTCGTGATGCCGCTCGGCCAGCATTTCGAGCGCGATCGCCCCGCCGATCTGCGCCTCGGTCCGCGTCGCGATGTAGGGCACGCCGCGGGACGCGGTGCAGGGGAGCAGCACGGTGCCGGGCGAGGCCGCGCGCTGCCCGACATCCATCATCAGCCGGGTGACCTCGGCGCTGGTATTGGGGTTGAGCAGCAGCAGCTTCATGGTCACGCCGCCGTCCGGTTGGGCTTGGAGGTGGCGAGAACTTCGAGCAGGGCGGTGCCGGTGCGCCGAACATGGGCGCCGAGCAGGCGTCCGGCCGTTTCGCTGTCGCGTGCTTCGAGCGCCGCCAGAATATCGGCATGCTCGTCGACCGAATTGCTCCAGCGCCGGTCGGCGCCGAGCGCGAGGTAGCGCGCACGTTCGGCGCGCGAGATCAGCGTCTCGTGCGCCTCCCGCAGCGGCGTGTTGCGGGCCATGCGGACGATCATGCTGTGGATCTCGCCGTTGATGGCGAAATAGTCGTCGAGCTTGCCGTTGCGGTGGTGACCCTCCATGCGGGTCTGAAGTGTGCGCAGGCGGGCGAGATCGCGTTCGGTCGCACGCTCCGCGGCGAGTTCGGCGGCAAGCCGCTCGATGCCGGCCAGCGCCTCGAACAATTCCGAGATGCTGTCGACCGCGATATCGGCGATGCGCGGGCTGCGGTTGGGGCGCAGCTCGATCAGTCCTTCGGCCGCGAGCACCTTCATCGCCTCACGCAGCGGGGTGCGCGACACGCCGAGCGACTTCGACAGCCTGGTCTCCTGGGTCTGGGATCCCGGCGGCAGCTCGCCGCGAATGATCATCGTCCGCATCCGCGCGGCGGCGCGCTCATGCAGGCCCATCCGCTTGAGTTTGGGCGACTTTCGTCCCTTCGGGGCTTCCGACTTCTGCTGCACGCGCGCCTCACTGCTCACGTTTATCTTAGCCGTTTCCGGCTCTTTGACTTGCCCAAAATACCGACGCATCTAGCTGAAAACAATGGCACAACGCGCAAATTGTATGCAGCATGCAAAAACCGGATTGCGCTGCGGCAAAGGGCGACGGATGATCTTGCGCGACGCGCGGGATCTCGCGCCTTCGAAACGGAGTAAGCGATGCGGACGAGTTTGCGACTGGGCCTCGTATTGGTGGCGGCGATGTTCGGCACGAGCCATCTTGCCTCCGCACAGACCGCGAAGATCAAGCTTGGCTTTGCCAAATGCGCGCATTGCCTGCCGATGTCGCTGATCCCGGGCATGGCCAAGAACGTCGAGGTCGAGGCCACCGGCTTCAACTCGGGCAATGACGTCCTCACCGCCCTGGTCTCGAAGAGCATCGACGTGGCGCAGGTCACCTACCTCCATTACATCACCGCGCTCGACAAAGGTTTCGACGTCGTCGCGGTGTCGGGCCAGATCAACGGCGGCTCGGAATGTCTCTCCTCCGCGAAGCTGAACCTTCCGCCCGAGGACTGGGCCGCGTTCAAGGCGACCGTTGCGAAAGCAAAGAGCGACGGCCAGCCGCTGAAGGTCGCGGCGTCCCGCGGCAATGCGCAGGACATCCACATGCGCGGAGCCTTCCTGAAGCAGGGCGTCGATCCCAACAAGGACGTCCAGTTCATCAACATTCCCAATCCGTCCGACCATCTCGCGGCGTTGCAGCGCGGCGAGGTCGACATGATCTGCTCTGTGGAGCCGTTCGCCTCGCAGATCAGGCTCGCCGGCACCGGCAAGCACTTCGTGCTGCCCTATGACCAGGCTGCTGGAAACCTGACCAATCTGATCGTCACCCGTTCGGACGTGATTGCCGGCCAGCGCGCCGGCGTCCAGAGCGTGGTCACCGCGGTGGTCGAGCTCGACAACAAGCTGATCGCCGACAAGGCGCCGTGGATCGACGTCATCAACAGGCTCACCGGCCTCGACAAGACGGTCGCGACCGAGGCGCTGAAGAATGCCTCGCCGGATCCGGCGATCCATCGTTCGCAAACGCTCGCGATCGCGGCGATGATGCGCGACCTCAAATACATCTCAAAAGACGTCTCCGCGGAAGCGGAGAAGAACATGGACTATTCGTTCCTGGAGCAGGCCACGGGAAAATCCAAGAATGACCTCGGCTATTGACGTCTCGCCGGCCAAGCCGGCGTTTCGGCTGACGCGGGCGTTCCAGGGTTTCGAACGCGTCGTCGTCCCCGCGCTGCTGATCGCGGGCTGGGAAGCCTTCGCCCGCAGCGGCATGCTGCCGCCGGCGCTGCTGCCGGCGCCGAGCGCGGTGCTGCATGCGCTCGGTGACTGGGTGTTCGGCTTCGACGAGACCACGCAGATCTATTCGGGTCACTGGCTGCGCGACGCGCTCGCCAGCGCCTTGCGCGTCTTCGGCGGCTTTGCGCTGGCAAGCCTGCTCGGCATCCTCGCCGGTGTCGCCATCGGCTGGTYGCGCCTGTTCGAGAAGACGCTGGAGCCGACGCTCCAGATGCTGCGTCCGATTCCGCCGGTGTCCTGGATTCCGCTGGCAATCATCTGGTTCGGCATTGCCGACAAGCCGGCGATCTTCCTGGTGTTCCTCGGCGCCTTCTTTCCCGTGCTGATGAACAGCATTCACGGCGTCAAGACCGTGGACCATAATCTGGTGCGCGCCGGCGCGATGATGGGTGCCAACGGCCGGCAAATGCTGACCGACATCGTGCTGCCGGCGGCATTGCCCTCGATCTTTGCGGGCCTGCGCATTGCGGTCGGCTCGGCCTGGATGCTGACGGTCACGGCCGAGATGGTCGCGGTCAAGAGCGGCCTCGGCTACGTGCTGTGGGATTCCTATTACTTCCTGCGCTACGACATCGTGCTGGCTGCGATGATCTCGATCGGGCTGCTCGGCTATCTCTCCGACCTCGGCCTCAAGGCGATCATGGCGCGCACGCTGCGCTGGCAGCAGTCGACCACCGTGCAGGGCAGGGCCGGCTGATGGCAGCGATCGAGCTTCGCAACATCGTCAAGGTGTTTTCCGACAAGCGGCGCGGCCGCGATCTCCTGACGCTGGACCACATCAATCTCGACATCGAGGCCAATGATTTCGTCTGCCTGCTGGGTCCGTCCGGCTGCGGCAAGTCGACCCTGCTCAACATCATCGCCGGCTTCGAGCAGGCGACATCCGGCCGCACGTTGGTCGACGGCAAGCAGGTGGAGTGGCCCGGCTCGGACCGCGGCGTGGTGTTCCAGCAGCCGACCCTGATGCCGTGGCTGACGGCGATCGACAACGTCGCCTTCCATCTCAAGCTCAAGGGCGTCGGCAAGGCGGAGCGGCACCACCGCGCCATGGAGTTCATCGATCTCGTCGGCCTGCGCGGCTTCGAGCACCATCATCCCTCCGAACTGTCCGGCGGCATGAACCAGCGGGTCGGGATCGCCCGCGCACTTCTGATGAATCCGAGTGTCATCCTGATGGACGAGCCGTTCGCGGCGCTGGACGCGCAGACCAAGCTCGAGATGCAGGAGGAACTGGTCGCGATCTGGCAGAAGCGCCGCTGCACCATCGTGTTCGTCACCCACAGCGTCGACGAGGCCCTGGTGCTCGGCAACAAGATCGTGGTGATGACGAAGCGGCCGGGCCGGATCCGCGAGGCCGTCAATTTCGACCTGCCGCGCCCGCGGGATATCACCAGCCCCGAATTCAACGACGCAAAGCGCCGCATCCTGGCTCTGATCCGGGAGGAGTCGACGCGCCTGGCGCAGGCGTCGTAGAATATGGCCATGCGCAAGCGTCTCGGCATGATCACGCCGTCCTCCAACTCGGTGCTCGAGCCGGTCACCAGCGCCATGCTGGCTGGTGTCGACGGCGTCACCGCGCATTTCTCGCGCTTCCGCGTCACCGAGATCGCGCTCGACGCTGCGGCGCTCAATCAATTCGACGCATCCGTGATGCTGCCGGCGGCGGATCTGATGGCCGATGCCAAGGTCGACGCCATCGCCTGGAACGGCACATCCGCGAGCTGGCTCGGCGTCGATCGCGACAGGAGCCTTTGCGCGGCCATCACGGAGCGCACCGGCGCGCCCGCGACGACGTCCACGCTCGCCTGCATCGATGCCGCCCGCGCGCTCGGCGCCAAGCGGGTCGGCCTGGTCTCGCCCTATACGGATGACGTGCAGCGGCGGATCGGGGATGTCTGGGCCGAGGAGGGCATCGCCCTGCATGCCGAGCGGCATCTCGGCTTGCGCGACAATTTCTCCTTCGGCGAGGTTGCGCCGGCGATCATCGCCGGCATGATCCGCGCGGTGGCGGCGGAAGGATCCGATGCGATCGTCATCCTCTGCACCAATCTCGACGGGGCCGCGCTGGCGGCATCGCTGGAGCGAGAACTGAATATCGCCGTGCTCGATTCGGTGGCGGTCACGCTGTGGCGAACCCTCAGCCTCGCTGGCGGAGACATCGCGGCTCTTGCGGAATGGGGCCGGATATTCCAGACAATGCCAGTCATCAAGTGACGGAGACTCCTGTGACGCAGCTCGATCTCGCCATTCGCGGCGGCACCATCGTGACGGCCAGTGACGAGTTTCGCGCCGATATCGGCATTCGCGACGGCCGCATCGTCAGCATCGCGGACAGCATCGAAGGCGCGGCGCGCGAGATCGACGCGACGGGTCTGCTGGCGCTGCCCGGCGGCATCGACAGCCATGTTCACATCTCGCAAGCCTCCGGCCCCGACGTGGTCATGGCCGACGATTTCGCCTCGGCGACCCGCTCTGCTGCCGCCGGCGGCAACACCATGGTGCTGCCCTTTGCGCTCCAGGAGAAGGGCACCTCGCTGCGGACCTGCGTCGAGAACTATCGCAAGCTCGCCGAGGGCGAGTGCTACATCGACACCGCCTTCCACCTCATCATCTCCGACCCGACCGCCGTCGTGCTCGGGCAGGAGCTGCCGGCGCTGGTCAAGGACGGCTACACCTCGTTCAAGGTGTTCATGACCTATGACGACCTCGTGCTCAGCGACAAGCAATTGCTCGAAGTGTTCGAGGTGGCGCGCCGCGAGGAGGCGCTGGTCATGGTCCATTGCGAAGGCTACGACGCCATCCGCTATCTCACCGCGAAGCTCGAGCGGGAGGGGCACATCGCGCCGTACTACCACGGCGTGTCGCGGCCGCAGGCCGTCGAGCGCGAGGCGACGCACCGCGCCATCAGCCATGCCGAGATCGTCGGCGTTCCCATCATGATCGTGCACGTCTCCGGCCGCGAGGCGATGGAGCAGGTGCGTTGGGCCCAGCAGCGCGGATTGCCGGTGCATGCGGAGACCTGTCCGCAATACATCACGCTGACGGCCGACGACATGAAGGGCCTCAACATGGATATCAGCGGCGCCAAATATGTCTGCTCGCCGCCGCCGCGCGATGCCGAAAGCCAGCAGGCGATCTGGGAAGGCATCACCACCGGCGTATTCCAGACCTTTTCATCGGACCACTGCCCGTTCCGCTATGACGATCCCAAGGGCAAGCTGACGCCGAATTCCCGCACCTCGTTCCGCTGGGTGCCAAACGGCATCCCCGGTGTCGAGACGMGCCTGCCGATCCTGTTCTCCGAGGGCGTGTCGAAGGGAAGGATCTCGCTCCAGAAATTCGTCGAGCTGACCTCGACCAACCATGCGCGGATCTATGGGCTTTATCCGCGCAAGGGCTCGATCGGCATCGGCTTCGACGCCGATATCGTGTTGTGGGACCCCAAGTTGAAGAAGCCGATCCAGCAGGCCGATCTGCATCACGGCGCCGACTATACGCCGTGGGAAGGGTTCGATGTCACCGGCTGGCCCGTCACCACCATCGCGCGGGGCCGGGTGGTGTACGAGCAGGGCAAGATCGTCGGCGACAAGGGTGCGGGCGAAGTGCTGAGCCGCGGCAAATCGAGCCTGGTGTGATCGTCACATTGGCTCGATGTGATCCTCACATCGGCTCGATGCCGATCTTCTTGATGATCCCAGCCCATTTCGTGGTCTCGGCGGTCATGAAATCCGTCAGGCCCTTAGGGTCCATCACCAGCGGCTCGGCGCCCTGTTCGACGAAGAGGGTCCGCACCTTCGGATCGTTCACGGCCTCCACCATCGCCGCATAGAGCTTGTCGATCACGGCCTTGCCGGTGCTCGCAGGCGCGAGCAAAGCGAGCCACGCGGCGCTCTCGTAATCCTTCAGGCCGGCCTCGGCCGCGGTCGGCACATCAGGCAGCGCGGTCATGCGCTTGTCGCTGGCGACCGCGAGCGGACGCGCATCGCCGCTTTTGATCAGGCCGAGGACGTTGGGCAGGAGCTGGAAGCCGAGCGGGACCTGGCCCGCGATGAAGTCCGGCGTGTAAGCGGCGATATTGCGGTAGGGAACGTGCGTGATCTCGGTGCCCGTGAGCTGCTCGAAATAGGCGGCCGCCAGATGCTGCGACGAGCCCACTCCGACCGTCCCGTAGTTCAGCTCCCGAGGATGCGCCTTGGCGTAGTCGATCAACTCGTGCAGCGATTTCGGCGGCAGCCTCGAATTGATCACGACGACGTTCGGTAGCGTCGCGAACAGGCCGATCGGGGCGAGATCCTTCAGCGGATCGTAGGGGAGCTCCTTGTAGAGCGACTTGTTCGCGGCCAGCGGGCCGGAGGTGCTCATCAGCAGCGTGTAGCCGTCCGCTGCGGCATGCGCGGCGGCCGCGGTGCCGATATTGCCGCCGGCGCCGGGGCGATTGTCGACCACGAAGGCCTGTCCAAGTGATGTGGACATGCGGTTGAGCAGGATGCGGGTGATGACGTCGCTGGCGCTGCCGCCGGCAAAGGGCACGAGCACCTGGACCGGGCGGGCGGGATAGTCCTGCGCTTGTGCAGGCAGCAGCCCGGTGGCGGCGAGAGCCGCGCCTGCGCCKAGCGACAGCAAAGACCTGCGGTCAGGGCGAAACCCCTCAGCGTGCCGCGCCGTGCTGTCCGTGATCTTGCTGCGACCGAACCTTGCCATCTCGGACTGAATCTCCCGACTGTGTCTTGTCTGCGAGCCCTGAGATCGTCCGGGACGAGAGTCGTCCGGAATGAGCGCCAGGTCGCGATTTTCTGCGCCTGGACCGTAGTTATCTCGTGAATGCGACCGTCATGCCGGCTGGTCTCAAAACTTACCAACCCGTCTCATTTTGCAGTGGGCGCGACATCTTGTCCGAGTGAGAGGGCAGCGAGCAGAAGCCTAATCCAGTCCGGTCTTGCCCTCTGCCCAATAGGCCTTGGTCTTGACCCGCGATGCTACGACGCCGGCGGCTTTCAAAGCGCGGCTGACGCGCTGGATCGATGCTGCCTTGCCGGTCAGAACGAACTGCGCTCCGTTAGCGGCAAGACRCAGCATCTCGGTTTCGACGGCGGCGAGATGGGCATCGCCGGCGCTACGTGCGATCAATCTCGCCTGGCCGAGTTTGATAGCCTCCAGCACCGGCCGCGACTCCGCGACATCCGTGGTTTCGAACATGTGGAGCGCACCGCCGGCTTGCCGGCGGTCGCGCAATGCCGCCGCAAGGCCAAACGAGGTCTCATCGCCGAACAGGACGACGGGCGCCTCAAGGCCGGCAAGATCAAGCGAACGGCGCGGGCCGAAGAACTGACAGCTATCGCCTTTGCGCAAATCGCTCGCCCATCGGCTGCCGGGGCCATCGCCATGTGCGAAGGCGAGCAGTCGTGTCCTGCCTTTGTCAGCATCCCACGACATCGGCGTGTAGGTGCGCGCGCTCAGGCCTTGGCCCATCGAGATCTGGATCTTCTGGCCGGCCGTCCAGGCGACATTCCTGAGTGCTGCGCCTTCCAGCTCAACGAGCCGAAAGGGCGGCGAGAGGGTCTCGACCGCGGTAATGCGCGCGGGGCGCATCAGCCATCGGAGTAACATCCGCGTGACGCGGCCCTGCGCGGCAGGTGACGGCTCGGGATTTTGCGGCCGATGGTCGTGCTCGTTCAAAGCTCTTGCTCCTGTTGCTAACGCTTCAGCGCCGTAGCAATCACCTGGTCCGAACCGTGAGCTCGTTGCCGCGCCCGGGATTGAACGGCAGCGGCAACGAGAGATAACCGTTCTGCGGATCGCGGACGTAGTCGAGATAGCCCGCGCCTTCGGCGAAGGCATTCTCGCCGACGATCATCGCGCCGGGCTTCAGTTGCGGCTCGATCAGCTTGAGAATGGGGAGATAGAGCGTGAAGGCGCCATCGAGCATCACCATGTCGATCCCGCCGCCGATATCGGATTTGAGCGTTTGCCGTGCGTCGCCGAGCCGCAACTCGACCAGATCGTCAAGTCCCGCGGCGGCGACGTTCGCGCGCGCCCGTTCGATCTTGCCGGGCTCAAGGTCGGTCCCGATCAGGCGGCCGCCGCCTATGTCGCGCAGGGCCGCTGCCATGTAGATGGCCGAAATCCCCATCGAAGACCCGAACTCGACGATGCGCGTGGCCTTGGAGCTACGAGCGCACATGTAGAGAAACCGTCCGAAATCCGGCGAGACGCTCAGGAAATTGCTGGCGAGCCCACGATAGACGCCGGTCAGATCCCTGGTCTCGGCTTCGATGAACTGCCTGATCGTCCGCTCCTGATCGGCCGCTTCGCTCGTATGGGCCTGCATCAGCGGTGCATCGGCGGCTTCCGCTTCCCGATGAAGTCGACGAAGAACGTCTGCGATGCGGCCGCTGCTGAGAGAATCCATGTTTTCCGGCTCCTGAACATGCGCCTGCCGGCGCGCTTCGGAGCCCTGGATACGGAGTCGTCGCGCCGACCGCATTCCGCGAACGGGACAATCCGTTGCGATTTCCGGTCAATATGCGCCGATACGGCGTTCCGCCAGATACCGCGCCGGCGGCTTGCCCAGCGCCTTGCGGAACATCGTGACGAAGGCGCTCGCGCCCTCATAGCCGAGATCGAGTGCCACAGTCTGGACCGACGCGCCCTGGTCGAGACGCTGAAGCGCGATGAGGATGTGGAGCTGCTGGCGCCAGCGGCCAAAACTCATGCCGGTCTCGCGTTGCAGGATGCGGGTGAGGGTTCTGGGGGCAACGGCGATGCGCTGGCCCCAATCGTCGATCGTCGCGCGGTCGGAGGGATTGGCCATGATCGCGGTGGCGATCCTGCGCAGCCTTGCGTCAGCCGGCATCGGGAAGCGCAGCTCCTCGACGGGCGCCAGCGACAGCTGGTCGAGCAACACTGTGGCGATCCGGCCGTCGGCGCCGTCGACGTCGTAGAGCACCGGCATGTGAGTGGCATGCACCAGCAACCGTTCCAGCAAGGGGGAGATCGACAGCGAGCAACATTGCCGGGGCCGCGCCGCCGTCGCATCAGGTTCGACGAACAGGCAGTAGATCTCGACATTCCCGGCGACGGTCACGCTGTGAGCAACATGGCCGGGGATCCACAGCGCACAGCGCGGTGGTACAATCCAGACGCCCTGGTCGGTTTCAAATCTGACGATGCCGCGCAAAGTCAGGACGAGTTCGTCCTTCCGATGCGCATGCATGGCCAGCTCCATGCCCTTCGTGACCATGTGGCCGCCGAAGGCGGCGACAGGGCGCGGCACGTTCTCGGGATCGAAATCCCCGGTATCGTCAGGACGAAGATCGTCTTCGGTGAGCCGGAAGAAAGGCATGGTGGCGGATGACTGTCCGGGTGCGGTTGGCTGGTTCAGGCAATATCGGGCTCGCGATTGCCGCTTGCAACGCAGGGCGCCCAAGTCTCGATCGGTTCTAACTAGGACGTCGTTCGCCTCCGCGGCTTTCGGCGTTCCCTGCGAGAGGACGAGCTTGTGCCGCCGGAGCCGGGCTCCACGAACTCCTTTGCCACGGCGGCGGCCTGCGCGAGGTCGTGGCTGATGACGTCGAGCACGGCCTTCGCCGCGACCGACACCGTTCGCCGCGGGTGATGGACCCAGGCAATCGAGCGCACGATCCTTTGTTCGTCGAAGCGATGGGCCCGGATGGCCCCGCTCGCGAGCGATTGCCGGAGAGCGATGGTCGGCAGCACGGTTGCGAAATCGGTGGTCGCGATCACGTCACACAGCGCGGGGAGGGTGTCGAGCTCGAGCCGCGGCCGCAGGTCGATGCCGACGGCGGCGGCGTGCTCGTCGAGGATCAGCCGCAGGCCGTGGCGCTTGGAGGGCAGCACGAGGTCGAAATTCGCGATGTGGTCGAAACGCAGCTTTGCAGGCGGCCTGAGCGGGCTGTCCTTCCGGCAGGCGAACACCATCTCCTCGTCCATGACGTGATGCGCGGCCAGTGGCGTCTTCCGGCGCGGCACGTTGATCAGCGCGAAATCGAGCTGGCCGGTGTTGACCCAGTCGACCAGCGTCTCGGTGTAGCCCTCGCAGGCGGACAGCGTGATCTCGGGATAGCGGCTGGCGACGGTCGCCGACGAGCTTGCCATGGTGCTCTGCGCGACGGATGTGATGAGGCCGACAGAGACCCGGCCGGAAATGCGGCCGCCGAGCTGCGCCATCTCCTGCCGCGCATACTCCGCGTCGCGCACGATCGGCGCCGTCAGCCGCACCAGCGCCTCGCCGGCGCTGGTCAGCGTCATGCCCTGGACGCTGCGGTCGAACAGTTTTTGGCCGAGCTCGGCCTCGAGCTTGGCGATCTGCATGCTCAGCGCCGGCTGCACGATGTTGAGCTGGCGGGCGGCCCGCGTGACGTTCTTTTCCTCGGCCAGGCACAGGAAATATTGCATCTGCCTGAGTTCCACGGACCTGTCCTTCGTTCGGATCTTGCTCGCAGGTCATCATTCCAGATGATCGATCATATAATCAATCATTATTTGTGTTGATGGGTGTCGGTGCCTAGTCTTTGCGGCGGACTAACGTGGCCCCGCGGGTCGCGGGACCCAGGGAGCGAAACCAGAAACATGCAAGGCGCACCACCCAAGCGGCTGATCATCGGCATCTCCGGCGCCTCGGGCGTCACCTATGGCGTGCGCCTGCTGCAACTGCTGCGCAATGCCGGCGTCGAGACCCATCTGGTGATGTCGAAGACGGCCGAGCAGACTTTTGCCTACGAGACCGACCTGAAGATCGCGGAGGTGAGGGAGCTCGCCAATGTTAGCCATCCGATCGACGACATGGCGGCTGCGATCTCGAGCGGGTCGTTCCGCACCGCCGGCATGATCGTGGCGCCGTGCTCGATGCGCTCGATGTCCGAGATCGCCTCGGGCGTGACCACGACACTTTTGACCCGCGCCGCCGACGTCGTGCTCAAGGAACGCCGGCGCCTGGTGCTGATGGTGCGCGAAACCCCGCTGCACACCGGGCATCTCAGGACCATGACCGCACTGTCCGAGATGGGCGCGATCATCGCGCCGCCGGTGCCGGCCTTCTATGCCAAGCCCGATAACCTCGACGACATGGTCGACCACACCGTCGGCCGCGTGCTCGACCTGTTCGACATCGATATCGGCATCGTGCGCCGTTGGGGCGAGGACGAGGCGCTCAAGCGCCGCTCGCCGTCGCTGCGCAAGATCGCGCCCTGACCACACCAAGGAAAGACCCGTCATATGCGAATGGAAAATGTTGCGAGGAAAGGCTCGAACGCGCCCGCCGATCTGCGCGCCTGGCTCGCTGAGCTCGCCGACCGCGGCAAGCTCGCGATTGCCCACGAGGGCGTAGCGCTGACCGATGAGCTCGCCGCAATTGCCAAGCGGCTGGAGCGCGACAGCGCGGTGCTGTTTCCGCGTCCCGACGGGCACGAGATCCCCGTCGTCGCAAACCTGTTTGCCGGCCGCGACTGGGTCGCCGACTCCATCGGCGTGAGCGAGGATCAGTTGCTGCCTCGGTTTCTTGCTGCCGCAAATGCGCCGTTGCCGACCCACGAGGTGGCGAGCGGGCCGGTGCAGGATGTCGTCCACGAGGACGTCGATCTGCTCCACCAGCTTCCTGTGCCAAAGCACAATGAGCGCGACAGCGGGCCCTACATCACTGCCGGACTGCTGATCGCCCGCAACCCGAAGACCGGCGTGCAGAACGTCTCGATCCATCGCTGCCAGATCAGCAGCAAGAACCGCATCGGCGTCCTGCTGCTGCCGCGGCATACGTTCTCCTACTATCGCTTCGCGGAGGAGATGGGCCAGGCATTGGAGATCGCGATCGTCATCGGCGCGCATCCGGCCCTGCTGCTGGCCTCGCAGGCGATTGCCGCGCTCGACGAGGACGAGATGGCGATCGCCGGCGCGCTGCTCGGCGCTCCCGTGGACGTCGTCAAATGCCGGACCAATTCGGTCCGCGTGCCCGCTTACGCTGAAATCGTCATCGAAGGACGGATTTTGCAAGGCGTGCGCGAGCCCGAGGGTCCGTTCGGTGAATTTCCCCAGTATTACGGTCCGCGCGCCAACCGTGAGGTGATCGAGGTCGATGCGATCACGCATCGCAGGCAGCCGATCTTCCACACCATCGTCGGTGGCGGCTTCGAGCATCTGATCCTCGGCGGCGTGCCGCGCGAGGCGACGCTGCTCCAGCATCTGCGCCGCAGCTTCCCCAACGTGCTCGACGTTCGCCTGACGCGCGGCGGCACCTGCCGCTACCATCTCGCGATCAAGATGGACAAGACCAATGATGGCGAGCCGAAGAACGCCATGATGTGCGCCTTCGGCGCCCATTACGACATCAAGCAGGTGGTCGTGGTGGACAAGGACGTCGACATCTCCTCGTCCGAGGAGATCGAATGGGCGGTGGCGACGCGCTTCCAGGCCGACAGGGATCTCATGGTCGTATCCGGCGCGCTCGGCTCGAAACTCGATCCGACCGCCGACAACGGCATCAGCGCCAAGATGGGGCTCGATGCGACGGCCCCGGTCAGTGCGCCCGAGCTCGCCTTCAAGCGCATCCGCGTCAAGGGCGAGGACGAGGTCGATCTCGCCACGGCGTTGCAGGCCGATCCGAGCGCTGCGGTCGCGCGGCTTCTCGCGGAGACGCGCGCATGAGCGGATTACCGCCCGGAAGCAACTTGCGTCCCTTTGCGCCGTTGGAATATGTAGCGGGTGCTGCTTATAGTGCCGCGCCAACAAGGCAATCATTTTGCGGCGCAATGCCGGGAGGGAGGAACTGATGTCGACGGCCCTGCGCATCGCTCATGGTGCTTTCGGCAGGGTCGCTCTGCTCGACATGGATCGTTCGCTGGTTCGCCACGCTCATCATCACTGCCATGTCCTGCTCAAGGTCGAGGGCGCCGACACGCAGTTTTTGGTCGGCGACCAGGTCACGCCGCTGACGGACACCGCCGCCGTGCTCGTCGACGGCTGGAAGCCGCACGCCTATGTGCATGATGCCGACCGTCCGCGCACGCTCATCATGGCGCTCTATATCGAGCCGGAATGGCTGAAGGAGTTCCGGCCCGGCTGGGCTGCGAGCGGAGCGCCCGGCTTTTTCGAGCGTCCGTCGGGCGAGGTGTCGCCGCGCATCCGTCAGCTCACCCTGCACCTCGCCGCCGAGATGATGGCGAATCCCGACGCGGTGCGGACCCATGAGCAGACGCTGTCCGACCTCATGATCGCGGTGATCGAGCGCTTCACGCCCTGGCGCAGCTTTCCGACCTCGATCCGCGGCATGAGCGCGGTGAGCTGCGACTGGCGGATCCGGCGCGCAATGGACGCGATGCGGGTGCAGGATTCCTATGCCGGCGTCGATCAGTTCGCGAAGGGCGCCGGCCTGTCGCGCGCGCAGTTCTTCCGTCTGTTCGAGACCTCGCTCGGCGTCTCGCCAAAACTCTATCTCAACGTCGTGCGCATGGAGCGTGCGCTGGACGCGGTGATGCGCGAGGACACGCCGCTCGGCGAGCTCAGCGAGCGCTTCGGCTTTCCGGAGCCGGCGCATTTCACGCGCTTCTTCCGTGATCATGCCGGCGTCAGCCCGCGCGAGTTTCGCAACGTCTCGCGTCTCGCGGGCTGATATTGCGCCGCACGGGCGCTCAAATGAGACGATTTGGTAAGTCGTGAGAGCGGGCGGTATGGCCCGCGCACCTCCTGTCCTGACAACTGTCACCGTCGCGTCAAAGAACGCGTCGGGAGGTATGCCGGGACATGGTGCAGGCTGCGGTCAAGTCCGCAAATTCAGGCGATCAGCAAGGGAGCGGCGACAGGCGGTGGGTCGGGCGTTCGATCGAGCGCGTCGAGGACGCCGCGCTGCTCAGCGGCCGCGGCCGCTTCATCGACGATCTCGGCGTCCAGCCCGGCACGCTGCATGCGACCATCCTGCGCTCGCCACATGCGCACGCCGATATTCTGTCCATTGATGTTGAAGCCGCCAGGCGCTTGCCGGGCATCGCGGCGGTCCTGACCGGCGAGCAGGTCAAGGCCGTCACCACGAGCCTCGTCGTCGGCGTCAAGGCGCCGGTCGAGTGCTGGCCCATTGCGATCGACCGCGTGCGCTATGTCGGCGAGCCCGTCGCCGTGGTCGTGGCAACCGACCGTGCCCGCGCCGAGGACGCGGCCGAGCTGATCAATGTCGACTATCGCCCACGGGCCGCTGTCGTCGATCCGCTCGGGACGCTCGCGCCGGATGCGCCTGTCCTGCACGACGGTTTTCCCGGCAATCTGGCCAGCGAGCGCAAATTCCGTTACGGCGATCCCGAGCGGGCCTTTGCGGATGCGCCGCATCGCTTCTCCATCGACATCCGCTACCCGCGCAATTCCTGCACGCCGATCGAGACCTACGGCGTCGTCGCCTCGCATGATGCCGCCGAGGATGCCTTCGAGGTTCTGGCGAATTTCCAGGGGCCATTCAGCATCCACACAGTGATCGCGCGCGCGCTGAAAGTGCCGGGCAACCGGCTGCGGTTGCGCACGCCGCCGGATTCCGGCGGCAGCTTTGGCGTCAAGCAGGGCGTGTTCCCCTACATCGTGCTGATCGCGGCTGCGGCCCGCGTTACGGGACGGCCGGTCAAGTGGATCGAGGACCGGCTCGAGCATCTCACCGCATCGGTGTCGGCAACCAACCGCGCGACGACCTTGGCGGCGGCGGTCGCGGCCGACGGAAAAATCCTCGCGCTCGACTGGGACCAGGTCGAGGATTGCGGCGCGCATCTGCGCGCGCCCGAGCCGGCGACGCTCTACCGCATGCACGGCAACATGACGGGCGCCTATGACATCCGGCACGTCAGGATCCGCAACCGCGTCGTCGTCACCAACAAGACGCCGACCGGCCTGAACCGCGGCTTTGGCGGACCGCAGGTCTATTTCGCGCTGGAGCGGCTGGTGCAGCGCATCGCGATCGGCCTCGGTCTCGACCCGCTCGATGTCATCAGGCGCAACCTGATCGATGCCGGCGCCTTTCCCTATCGCACGGCGACCGGCGCGCTGCTCGATTCCGGCAACTACCAGGAAGCGATCGCGCGTGCGGTCGAGCAGGGCAGGCTCGCCGAGCTCAAGGCGCGGCGCGATGAGGCACGCGCACAGGGGCGTCTCTACGGCATCGGCTTCACCACGGTGGTCGAGCCCAGCGTCTCCAACATGGGCTACATCACGACCGTGCTGACGGCGGCCGAGCGCCGCAAGGCCGGGCCGAAGAACGGCGCGCAGGCGACCGCGACCGTCGGCCTCGATCCGGTCGGCAGCGTCACCGTTCACGTCGCCTCGGTGCCGCAGGGGCAGGGCCATCGCACCGTGCTGTCGCAGGTCGTTGCCGACGTGTTTGGCCTGGAGCCCAAGGACATCCGCGTCAATACCGAGATCGATACGGCGAAGGACGCGTGGTCGATCGCATCAGGCAATTATGCCAGCCGCTTCGCAGCAGCGGTGGCCGGCACGGCAAAGCTCGCAGCCGAGCGCGTTGCCGGCCGTCTCGCCCGCATCGCCGCCAGCCAGTTGAACGTCGAGGCCGCCGACATCGTGTTCACGCGCGGCTTCGTCGCCTCAAAGCACAATCCGGAGAACCGGATGGCGTTCTCGCGCGTCGCAGCCCTCAGCCATTGGTCGCCCGGCTCGTTGCCCGACGATGCCGGGCAGACCATTCGCGAGACCATGTTCTGGACGCCGCCGGAGCTGACGCCGCCCGATGACGAGGACCGCATCAACTCCTCGCTCTGCCACGGCTTCATCTTCGACTTCTGCGGCGTCGAGATCGACCGCACCACGCTGGAGACGCGGATCGACCGCTACGTCACCATGCATGATTGCGGCACGATCCTGCATCCCGGCATGGTGAACGGCCAGATTCGCGGCGGCTTTGCCCAGGCGCTCGGTGCCGCGCTCTACGAGGAGTACGCCTACGCCGGAGACGGCAGCTTCCTCACGGGAACGTTCGCCGACTATCTGCTGCCGACCACCACCGAGGTGCCGGAGCCGCAGATCATCCACATGGAAACGCCGTCGCCGTTTACGCCACTGGGTGCAAAAGGCGTCGGCGAGGGCAATTGCATGTCGACGCCGGTGTGCCTCGCCAACGCGGTCGCGGATGCGCTCGGCGTTGCCGACGTTACGTTGCCCCTGGTCCCGGCACGGCTTGCGGAATTGGTGCGCGGCGCCGAGCCGCCGCCTCCTGCTGGCGGTGCGAGCGTAGCACCTGCCCGGGAAGGCGACCGGCGGTTGCGCGGCGAGGGGCAGGCCTCGGTGAAGGGCGCGCCCGAGCAGGTCTGGGCGATGCTGCTCGATCCAGCGACCCTTCAGTCCGTCATTCCCGGCTGCCAGCGCGTCGACAAGGTGTCCGAGACTCATTTCCGCGCCGACGTGACGCTCGGCATCGGCCCCGTCAGCGGCCGCTATCGCGCCGATGTCGAGCTGTTCGATCTCGATCCGCCGCGCGCGGTCACCTTGCGCGGAGGGGCCACCGGCGCACTCGGCTTCGGCAGCGCCGAGGGACGCATTACGCTCGCGCCCGACGGCAGCGGTGGCACAAAGCTGACCTACAGCTACGACGCCGCCATCGGCGGCAAGGTCGCCAGCATCGGCGGCCGCCTGCTCGACGGCGCGACGCGGGTGATCATCGGCCAGTTCTTTACGGCGCTGGCCCGCAAGGCCGGCGGTGGGGGCGCGTCGGGCGGCGGTTTCTCGCTGTTCGCGCTGTTGGCAAAGCTCGCTGGCATGTTCGGAGGGCGCCGATGAAGCCCGCCGCATTCGACTATCTCCGCGCCGAAACTGTCGGCGACGTCCTCGAGGGGCTCGCGCAGGAGGGCGGCGATGCACGTGTGCTCGCCGGCGGCCAGTCGCTGATGGCGATGCTCAACATGCGCCTCGCCAAGCCGAAGCTCCTGATCGACATCATGCGGATCAAGGAGCTTCGCAAGATCGAGCAGCAGAACGACGCTGTGGTGGTCGGCGCCGGCGTGCGCCAGGCTGATTTGCTGGCCTGGCCCGATCTGGCCGAAGCGCTGCCGCTGGTGGCGCTGGCGCTGCCCTGGGTCGGGCACATGCAGACCCGCAGCCGCGGCACCATCTGCGGCTCGCTCGCGCATGCCGATCCCAGCGCCGAGATGCCGCTCGCGCTGGTCGCGCTCGGCGGCGAGGTGCATCTGCGCAGCGCCAAGCGGCGGCGGCGCGTCGCGGCCAAGGACTTCTTCGCCGGCATGATGCTGACCGCGCGCGCCGACGATGAGCTGATCGAGGGCATCTCGCTGCCGGTCATCAAGGGATCGCGCTTCGCCTTCCGTGAGGTCGCGCGCCGCCATGGCGACTTCGCCATCGTCGCCTGCGCGGCGATGAAAACGCCATCGGGCATACGCCTCGCCATCGGCGGCGTCGCCGACGTCCCGACCGCGCGCGACTGGCCGCGGCTCGACGGCAGTGGGCTCGACGATGCTCTCAACGCCTTTGCCTACGAGCTCGGTGCGCGCGACGACGTCCACGCCACCGCACGCTACCGTCGCGATCTCGTGCGCATGATCGGCCGTGACCTGATCGGCGAGGTGCTACAATGACCCGTCTCAAGGCCGACAGCCGCCATCCCGTCCGCTTCACGCTCAACGGCAAGGCCGTCGAAGCCGAAGCCGAGCCGCGCATGCTGCTGTCCGATTTCCTGCGCCATCAATTGGGCGCGACCGGCACCCATGTCGGCTGCGAGCACGGCGTGTGCGGCGCCTGCACCGTGGTCGTCGACGGCATGCTGACCCGGTCCTGCCTCACGCTCGCTGCGCAGGCCGATGGCTGCGAGATCAGGACGGTGGAAGGGCTCGCGCCGTCCGCCGACCGGCTCGGCGTGCTGCAGCGCGCCTTCCGACGCAATCATGCGCTCCAGTGCGGCTTCTGCACCGCCGGCATTTTGATGTCGCTCGATCACTACCTCAGCCGCAACCCGGCGCCGACCGAAGCGGAGATCCGCGATCTCCTCAGCGGGCATCTGTGCCGCTGCACCGGCTACACCCCGATCATCCAGGCGGCGCTCGAAGCCGCCGCCCAGCTTGCCTCAGCTACAGAAGAGACGTCCGATGCTTGATCTCGCCAGCAGCTTCATGGCCAGCGCCGCGCGCGATCCCCATGCCGTTGCACTGGTCGATGGCAATCTCCGCCTGACCTACCGGCAGTGGTACGAGAAGATCTCCGCGCTGGTGGCGTCGTTCGACCGCCTCGGCCTCAAGCCCGGCGATCACGTCGTCACGCTGCTGCAAAACCGCTGGGAGGCGGCGACGCTGCATTGGGCCTGCCAGTTCGCAGGGCTTGTGATCACACCGATCAACTGGCGCGCCAAGGCCGACGAGCTCGATTATTGCATCGCGAATGCCGAGGCCTGCGCGGTCTTCTATCAGGACATCTCTGCCGAGGCGGTGCAGGGCTCGGCGCTTGCCGGCAAGCTGCTGCGCGTGTCCGTCGATCCCGGAAGCGGCGAGGCGACCAGCTTCGCCGATCTGATCAGGGATACCGCGCCCGACGCCGAGCCGCGCGTCGGCGCCGATTCCTGGTCGATCATGCTCTACACCTCCGGTACCACCTCGCGGCCGAAGGGCGTACCACGGCGGCATCGCGCCGAACGGGCGGCCGCGATCGCCCATGTTGCGCAAAACCTCTATGGCCGTGGTGAGCGCACGCTCGGGGTGATGCCGCTCTATCACACCATGGGGGTGCGCTCGCTGCTGGCGATGTCGCTGATCGGCGGCAGCTTCATTTGTCTGCCGCGCTATGACAGCCGCCAGGCGCTGGCGCTGATCGAGAAGGAGGGGATCACCAACCTCTATCTGGTGCCGACGCTCTATCACGACCTCGTCCATCACGAGGCGTTTGCCGCAACCGACGTGTCGAGCGTGCGCAAGCTCGGCTTTGCCGGTGCGTCGATGACCGACGGGCTCCTGAAGAAGCTGAACCAGGCCTTCCGGCCGGAGCTGTTCGTCAATCACTACGGCAGCTCGGAGATCTACACCTTCACGATCGACCAGAACGCCGCCGCCAAGCCCGGCTCGGCGGGCAAGGCGGGCCTTAACCAGCACGTCAAGGTCGTGCGCATCGGAGCGCGTTCGGTCGCAGACCTGGCCGCGGTCGGCGAGGAGGGCGAGATCATCGCGACACTCGCCGGCGACGAGGCCTTTGAAGGCTATTGGCGGCGCCCGGAGGCCGATGCCAAGTCGCTGCGCGAGGGCTGGTATTTCACCGGCGATACCGGTTTCGTCGATCCCGATGGCGACCTCTTCGTCACCGGCCGCGTCGACGACATGATCATCACCGGCGGCGAGAACGTCTCGCCGGTCGAGATCGAGAGCTGCCTGTCGCTGCATCCCGCGGTCGACGAGGTCGCGGTGGTCGGCGTCACTGATGAGAAGTGGGGCAAGGTCGTCGCGGCCTTCGTCAAGCGCAACAAGCCAGTCTCCGAGGTCGAGCTCGAGCAGTTCTGCCGCACCTCGGGCCTCGCCAATTTCAAGCGGCCGCGCCGCTACGTGTTCGTTGACGCGATCCCGAAATCGCCCGTCGGCAAGCTGCTGCGGCGACTGCTCGTCGCCGGAGAATACGAGGCCGAGCGCATGCCGCCGTCGGACGCCGCCTGATCATCAATCACCAACAGAAGGAAACCAAAATGCCATCAGCCTATACGTTTACCGATCCCCGACTCGCAAAACTCGACGGGTTCAAGGTCGAGATCGACGAGGCGCATGAGCGCGCCGACATCATCCTGGGACGTCCGCCCTACAACGTGGTCGCGATGCCGCAGCGCGACCAGCTCCGGCTGACCTTCGAGACGCTGGACGAGGACCCGCGCGTCCGCGTCATCGTGCTGCGCGGCGAGGGCGAGCACTTCTCCAGCGGCGGCAATATCGGCGGCTTCATGGAAGCGAGCCCCGAGCATGTCTCCAAGCTCGCCTGGAACATCGCAGCCCCCGCACGCTGCGCCAAGCCGGTGATCGTCGCCAACCGCGGCTATTGCTTCGGCGTCGGCTTCGAATTGTCGCTCGCCTGCGATTTCCGCATCGCGTCGGAAACCACGCAATACGCGCTGCCGGAGCAGAAGCTCGGCCAGATCCCGGGGTCGGGCGGTTCGGCACGCTTGCAGAAGATGGTCGGCATCACCCGCACCAAGGACATCGTGATGCGCTCCAAGCGCATCTCGGCCAAGCAGGCGCTGGAGTGGGGCATTGCCACCGAATGCGTGCCGGATGCCGAGCTCGAGACGGCCACCGACAAGCTCGTCGACGAGCTCCGCACCTTCTCGCCCTTGGCGCAGCGCACGGCCAAGAAGCTCCTGAACGACACCGAGGACTCGACGCTCGCGATCGCGATCGAGCTGGAGGGTCATTGCTACAGCCGTCTGCGCCAGTCGGACGACTTCAAGGAAGGCGTCGAGGCCTTCAACGCCAAGCGCCCGCCGAAATTCGCCGGCCGCTGATACGCGACACGACCAACTGCCGCGGTTCGCAATTGCGCGAACCGCGGCGCTACTCAAAAGGGGGAGGAAGATAAAAATGGCTGAGATGGATATGCCGGTCGCAGGTGCACAGGCGCCGGCCGACAACAAGCAAATGGTCAACGCGATCATCGCGTCCGTGCTGGGATGGGCGCTCGATCTGTTTGATTTGTTCATTCTGCTCTACGTGGCGCCGGTCGTCGGCGCRCTGTTCTTTCCGTCGAGCAATGCGGCGCTGTCGCTGGCGGCGGTCTACGGCTCGTTCGCCGTGACGCTCTTGATGCGGCCGCTCGGCTCGGCGGTGTTCGGGCACTATGCCGACGTGCACGGCCGCAAGCAGGCCATGTTGATCGCCATCGTCGGCGTCGGCATCAGCACGGCGGCGTTCGGCCTGCTGCCGACCATCGCCCAGGTCGGCGTAATCGCGCCGATCATTTTCCTGCTGCTGCGCCTCGTGCAGGGCATATTCGTCGGCGGCGTCGTGGCCTCCACCCACACGATCGGCACCGAGTCGGTGCCGGCGCATTGGCGCGGCGCGATGTCCGGCCTGGTCGGCGGTGGCGGTGCCGGCATCGGCGCGCTGTTGGCCTCCGTCGTCTTCCTGATCACGTCGTCGGTCTTCCCGGGCGATGCCTTCGCGGTGTGGGGCTGGCGCTTCATGTTCTTCTCGGGGCTGCTGAGCTCGCTGCTCGGCTGGTTCATCTTCCGCAACCTCGAGGAGTCGCCCTATTTCAAGGAGCTGAAGCGCCAGCAGGGCAACAAGCAGGCGAAGGTGTCGAAAGCGCCGGTCAAGGACGTCTTTTCGGGCGAGTATCGCGGCGTCTTGCTGGTCAACCTGCTGATCACCTTCGGCGGCGGTGCCGGCTACTATCTGACCTCGGGCTACCTGCCGAGCTTCCTCAAGGTCATCAACGCGGTCCCGAACCAGACCTCGTCGCTGATCCTGATGGGGGCGAGCGTGTCGGCGTTCTTCTCGGCCGTGCTGGTCGGCGCGCTGAGCGACTGGATCGGCCGCAAGAAGACGTTCCTCATCATCGGCGTGCTGGCGGCGGTGCTGCTGCCGCTGTGCTATCTCAACCTCGCGGCCACCAAGGACACGACGCAGATCACGCTCTATGCGTTCGCCATCGCCTTCATCGGCAACGCCGGATATGCGCCGGTGCTGATCTTCCTGAACGAGCGTTTCCCGACCGCCCTGCGCGCAAGCGGCACCGGCCTGTCCTGGAACATCGGCTTTGCGCTGGGCGGCATGATGCCGACCTTCGTCTCGCTGGTGAGCGGGAGCCCCGCGGAGATTCCAATGTCGCTGGCATACTTCGCGGTCGGCGTCTTCGTGGTCTACCTGATCGGGGCGATCGTGATCCCCGAGACCAAGGGCAATTTCCGCTGATCCCGGCATCGGCGCGGCCATGTCGCGGCCGCGCCGGCTCATCGAATGCACGACGCGGCGGGAGTGGATGGGCTGCATTACGACGGTGTGATCGTCGGCGGCCGGCCGTAAGGCCGAGGGCGCGGGGGGCGGCTTTCTTGCCGCATTGAAGGCTGGGGTGTGGTCTGACAAGGCTGTACCTCGATGCCGACTTGCCTCAATCTGATGCGAATCTGGTGGCGCTCACCGGGCATTCGAGAAGCTTCCTGCCGCGATGGACAGAGATCATCACCCAAGCAAGCGCGTCTCCCTTGCCGGGATGCGTATCGACCGGACGTTGGCCGTGCCGCTGCATTTGCAGATTGCAGCGCATATCCGGGACTGCATTCTGCGCGGGGTCTTTCCAGGCGGAACGCAATTTCTCGGCTCACGCGAGATCGCGCGGGAATTGGGATGCTCGCGGACGGTGGTATTGACCGCCTGGGATCTGCTCTATGCGGAGGGCTACCTCGAATCGATGCCGCGCGGCAGCGTCATGGTGGCATCCGTCGCGGTGCCACATGCGCAGCCGCCTTCGCCGGTGTCGCCGGCCGCCGATCCCGCCCACATGTCGGAGCGCTGGCGCTCGCTGCTCGCCTCCGACTACGAGACCAACTGGCCGTCGGAGTTCAGTCCGGGCGCGCCCGATATTTCGAGCTTTCCCTTCAAGGACTGGTCGCGGCTGCTGCGTCAGGCCTGGCAAAATCCAAGAGAGCAGGAATGCCTCGATCTTCCCCCTGAAGGCCATCCGCGGCTGCGCAGCGAGATCGCGAACTTCCTCGGCTCGGTGCGCGGTCTGGTCTGCTCTCCGGAAGAGGTCGTCGTCACCTCCGGCACATCGGGCGCGCTGGATTTCTGCAGCCGGATGATCCTCGACCCCGGCGACGAGGTCTGGGTCGAGGAGCCGGGCTTCGTCGAGGCGCGATGGGCGCTCACGGCCGCCGGCGCAAAGCTTGTTCCCATTCCCGTCGACGACAAGGGGCTGGTGGTGCCGGAGGGAATCCGGCGCGCCCCGCATGCGCGGCTGATCGTGGTCACGCCATCGCATCAATATCCCCTGGGCGTCAGCATGGGCCTGGAGCGGCGTCTCGAGCTTCTCGACTGGGCCAACAAGAACGACGTCTGGGTGATCGAGGACGACTACAATTCGGAGTTCAGGCATCAGGACAGCATGATCGCCTCGTTGCGCTCGCTCGACCGCGAGGGGCGGGTGATCTATTTCGGCACCTTCTCGAAGATCATGATGCCGAGCCTGCGGCTCGGCTACATCGTCGCCAACAGGCGCTTCATCGAAGGATTTTCCAGAGGCCGCGCGCGGATCGACGTGCACACCTCCGGCATCGGACAACTCGCGCTGGCGGAGTTCATGCGCGAGGGGCACCTGTTGCGGCATCTGCGGGGGATGCGGCGGATCTATGCCGCCAGGCGCAAGGCGCTGATCGACGCAATCACAACGCTGATGCCTGATGATCTGGCGGTATCGTCCGCCGTCACCGGACTGCACCTGGTGGCGCTGTTCACCGACGCAATGCGGGCGCGGATGAGCGACCGCGAGGCGGCCGCAGTCCTGAAACAGGCCGGCATCCACGTGCAGCCTTTGTCGCAGAATTTTCTGGAGCGGCCCGACGCGGCAGGGCCTGGTGTTTGGCTACGGGCGGCTGCACGTCGAGGATGCCGCACCGTTGCTTGCGAGAATCGCGGCTTGTATCGGCAGTGGCTCCCGCAATGCACGATCCGGGCCGGCAACATCCTCTCTTACTGTTCGTACAATAAAGAGAGGCTGAGCCGACCGCTATGCATAGCTCATAGGCAGGCCCATATCCCGCAGCGCCGCCCGATCGCCTGCAAATTAGACAGACTATTTTGGGCGCTCCGATTGCAGTGCAGCGGGCGTCACGATTTGCGCCGAGAAATCCGTGGTGTGCGCTGCACTTTTCTCGCGTGGAACAGTCCGCGATTGCGTGCTCTCTGCGCGGGCACCGCTGCACCAAAACGTGCAGCTTGTGGCGCGGCGCGCGGCGTCGCTCGCGCGCTGGTCTAGCGGTTTGCGACAACTCTGGCCCTATCCCGCGCCCATCGCTCTGTCGCACGCTCGCTCATGGTGGCATGACAGGGGATGCATGATGAGCGCTCTCGGTTTGGCATTCGACGTTGTTGCGATGGACGGGAAGGACCCGGCGTCCGGTCCGGACGTCATCCGTAGCTGACTGTGCACATGAGCAATTCCGGCAATCACTGGGAAGTCGGCACCGATATCGGGGGCACCTTCACGGACATCATCGCGATCCGCCGCGATTCCGCCGAAGCGCGGATCGCGAAGGTGCCGTCGCGGCCGCAGGCTCCGGTTCAGGTCATGCTGGAGGCCATCGAAGCGGTGGGCTTGCGCAAGAGCGAGGTCAAGCGCTTTGTCCACGGCACCACGCGCGTGACCAACGCCATCGTCGAGGGCAGGCTGCCGAAGGTGGCGCTGGTCGCGACCGAAGGATTTGCCGACGTGCTCGAGATCGCGCGCTACCGCCGCCGCGATCTCTATCGCCTCGACATCCCGCCGAAATCGCCGCCACTGGTGCCGCCTGAACGATGTTTTGGGCTCGCCGAGCGCCTCGATCACGAAGGCCGGGTGCTGAAGGCGCTGGATGCTGCGGAAATCGAGCGGCTGGTGGCGTGGCTCAAGCAGACCGGCGTCCAGAGCGTCGCGGTGGCCTTGCTCCACGCCTACGCCAACCCGGTGCACGAAAAGATGCTCGGCGAGCGCCTCAAGGACGTCGTCGCCCATGTCTCGCTGTCGCACGAAGTCAATCCCGAGGCGCGCGAATACGAACGGACCTCGGCGACCGTGTTCAACGCGGCCGCGATGCCGATTGCGGTGGAATATCTCAGCGAGCTGGAACAGCGGCTGCCGATCGGGGCCGGCCTGCAGGTGTTCCATTCGGCCGGCGCCATGATCCCGATCTCCGCCGTAAAGCGGCGGCCGCTGGTGATGGCGATGTCGGGTCCTGCGGCCGGCGTTTCGGCCTCCGTCAGCATCGCGCGCCAGCTCGGCACATCGCGCATGCTGACCTTCGACATGGGCGGCACCACCACCGACGTCTGCCTGATCGTCGACGGTCAGGCCGAGATGACCGACGGCCGCATGCTCGGCGACAAGCCGCTGCGCCAGCCAATGCTTGCGGTTCATTCGATCGGCGCGGGTGGCGGATCGATCGTGCGCAATGGCCCGGGCGGCCTGACGGTAGGGCCGGAGAGCGCCGGCTCCGAGCCGGGGCCGGCCTGCTACGGCCGCGGCGGCACCGAGCCCACGATCACCGACGCCAACGCCGTGCTCGGTTATCTCAATCCCGAAACAAAGCTCGGCGACCGCATCGGGATCGACATCAAGGCCGCGGCTGATGTCATCGCCCCGATCGCCCGCGCACTTGGATTGAGCCTGACCGAGACGGCGCTCGGCATCATCAAGGTCGCGAACGCGACGATGGCGCGCGCGCTCCGCCGCGTCACCGTCGAGCGCGGCATCGACGGGCGCGACTGCACGCTGCTCGCCTTCGGCGGCGGCGGACCGATGCATGCCGCGGGCCTTGCCGATCTCTACGGGATTGCAGCGGTCGTCGTGCCCAGTGCATCGAGCGCGTTCTCGGCGCTGGGCTGCCTCACCGCGGATTTCAGCTTTCTCCAGCAGCAGACTTTTCGCGCGGCGCTCGACGGCATCGATCTCGCGCGCGTGTCGGAGCGGATCGGGACGTTGATCGCCGATGCCTCGGCACCGCTCATTGCCAACGGCGTTGCGCAGGCGGAGATCCAGGTCGAGCTGGTGGCCTTGATGCGCTACGCGGMGCAGAACGACGCCATTCCGGTGCCGTTCGCATTGCCGCTCGACGTCGGCAGGCTCAAGAAGGACTTTTTGGCGCGGCATCACGAGCTCTTCGGCTACGCGACGAGCGAGCCCTGCGTCATCGAATCCGTGCGTGTGCAGGCGCGTCGTCCGTCGACGACCGTTGTCAGCCGGCCGGCGACCGCGACCCGCGCAGTGTCCACCGGTCAGCGTACCTGCTCGTTCGACGGTTTCCACGACATCGCAACCGCGATCATTGACCGCGCCGCAATGACCGACATCGTCAGCGGTCCCGCCATCATCGAAGACGCCTGGTCCACTGTGGTGGTACCGCCCGGCTGGCAGGCGCGGCCCGATGCAACCGGCAATCTGTTCCTGACGCGGAGTGCAGCATGAAGCTCGATCCGTTCGTCGTCGAAGTCATCAGGCACGGGCTTTCCGCCGCCGCCGAAGAGATGAGCCTGGTGATGACGCGCTCGGCGCGCTCGCCGCTGCTGCGCGAGGCGGGCGACCTGTCGTCGGCGATCACCGACGGCCGCGGTGGCCTGGTCGGGCAGGGCCGCGACATTCCGATCCATCTCGGCGCGATGGCCTATACCATTCCCGAGTTGCTGAAGGTCGTGCCAATCGAGAGCCTGAACGACGGCGACGTGCTGATCTACAATGTCGGCGCGCTCGGCGGCAATCACCTCAACGACGTCAAGGTCGTGCGTCCGGTCTTCGTCGACGGCGAGATCGTGGCGTTCGCCGTCAGCCTCGCGCACTGGCCCGACATCGGCGGCACCTGGCCGGGCAGCTATTTTGCCAAGGCCATCGACACGTTCCAGGAGGCGATGCGGATACCGCCGGTGTTGATCGCGACCGCAGCCGGCGTCAGCGCGCCGATCGTGCAGCTGCTCAAGGCCAACGTTCGCGACCCTGAGTCCTGCGAGGGCGATCTGCTTGCCCAGATCGCGGCGACCAAGGCCGGCGAGAAGCGCRTCGTCGAGCTTTGCCGCGAGCACGGCAAGGCGGTGTTCACGGCGATGCAGTCGCGCCTGCACGATCTCTCGGAGATCGAGATGCGCGAGGCAATTCGCGCGCTACCGGACGGCGTCTACGAGGGCGAGGATCATCTCGACGACGGCAGTGTGAACAATGCGCCGGCGCGCATTCACGTCAAGATCACTATTCGCGACGACGAGGCGACCTTCGATCTGTCCGGCAGCTGCGACCGCGTCTCCAACTTCTGCAACACGACGCCGTTCATGGCGCGCTCGGCGGTGGCCTATGCGGCGCGCATCATGAGCGGGCGCGACATGCACCAGAACGCAGGCGCGCTGCGGCCTTTGACCATCATCACGCGCCCGGGCTCGATCCTGGAGCCGGGCTGGATGGCGTCCGTGGCCGCCGGCAACCACGAGACGTCCATGCGCATCGTCGATGCGATTTTTCGCGCGATGCAGGACACCATTCCGGAGCGCCTGTCGGCCGGCGGCGCGACCACCGCGGGCGTGCTGTTCTTTGCCGAACCGCGCCAGAACGGTTCATGGAAGATGCTCTACGAGGTCCACGGCGGCGGCGAGGGTGCGCGTCATGACCGGGCCGGCATGTCTGCAACCCGGGTGCATCTCTCCAACACCTCCAACACGCCGGTCGAGGTGATCGAGGCGAATTACGCGATCCGGCTCGAACAGCAGGCCATTCGCTGGAATTCCGGCGGCGCGGGGGCCCATCGCGGCGGTGATGGCTCCGTCCGCACCTATCGCATCCTCGCGCCTTCCATGCACCTGACGACCTGCATCGAGCGCATGGTGATTGCGCCGTTCGGCATGCAGGGCGGCGAGTCCGGCAAGGCCTGCCGCATCTCGCTGATCAGGCAGGGCGCGAACGTTGCCATCGACGGCAAATCGAACCTGGTGTTGCAGCAAGACGATCTCGTCACGATCGAGATGTGCGGCGGCGGCGGCTACGGCGCCGCGGCCGCGGAGTGAGGGGACCCGCGATGAGCAAATTGTTGCGAACCGGACTGAACGCGGGTGAGAGCGCGCCGATGGCCGTGGTCGGTGGCGAGGGTGTCTACTTTCACCTTGCGGATGGGCGCCGGCTGATCGACGGCAGCAACACTGGCGGCGGTCTCGGGCATCGTCATCCCGTGATGGTGGAGGCGATCCGTCGCGCGGCCGATACGCCGGTCGTGAATGAGGGCTGGACCTGGGTCGGGCGCGAGCAGGCCGCCGACGATCTGATGGCTGCCGCGTTCAAAGGCGAGGAGGATTGGGTCGGCGCGGTGCGCTTCTGCATCAGCGGCAGCGAGGCCAACGACATGGCGCTGTCGCTCTGCCAGGCGCTGACGCAACGCTCCGCATTGGCGACGCGCGAGCGCGCCTATCACGGCATCACCGGCCTGTCGCGCAGCATGACGGTGCAGCCGCAGTGGCATGGCGGGCTCGCGGTGCACTCAGGCGGCTCGAAGCTGCCGGCGCCGATGGCCCCGGTGCGTATCTTGCCCGCACCCGATGGTGCAATCTATGGCGCGCCGGCCAACAATGCACCTCCGAGCGAATATCTGGCGGACGCCACGCGGCTGCTCTCGGACACCGCGGCGACGATCATCGACTACACCCAGGGCGGCATCTATTACGACGGCGCGTATCAGGACGAGGTGGCGCGTTGCGCACGCCAGGCCGGCTCATACTGGATCGCGGACGAGGTCGTCACCGGTGCGGGACGCGCCGGACGCTGGTTCGCATTCCAGGGGGCGACGAGCCGCCCCGACATCGTGACGCTCGGAAAATCGCTCGGCGGCGGTGCGGCGGCGGTGGCCGCGGTCGTGGTCTCGAAGGCGATCGTCGAGCGGCTCAAGGGCACGAGCTGGCAGAATTACGGCACGCTGCGCGGTCATCCGATCAGCATGGCCGCCGTCAGCGCCTACCTGAAGGTCGTCACCGAAGAGAAAATTCTCGAGCACGTCCGCAGTCTCGAAAAGCTGTTCACCCGCCGCCTGCTCGCGATCGCGCAAAAACATCCCAGCGTGCAGCGCGTGGCGGGGCAGGGGCTGCACTGGACGGTCGAGCTGCACGGGCCGGATTGGCGCTCATGGCGCGCCGATACGACCGAGGTGCCGATCGCCTCGCGCGTGGCGTCGCGTGCGCTGGAGGCCGGCGCGGTGATCGGGACCAGCGGCGAGCAGACCTCGCTGTTCCTGGCGCCGCCGCTGGTGATCTCCGAGCACGAGGCCGAGTGGCTGCTGGACGCGCTCGACCACGGCCTGGACATCGCCGACGAGGAGCACGGGTGAGCGCGGACGGCACACCGAACGCAATGCTTCGCCGGTCACCGAATTGGCCGGCGGATGAGCCCTGGCATCTCGCGATGCCCGAGGGAACGCTCTACGACGCGCTGGCGCGGGCCGCGCATGATCGCCCCACGCATCCGGCGACCATATTTTACGGCGCGAGCCTCAGCTATGCCGAGCTGCGCGACCGGGTCGACGCCATGGCCGGATTCCTGCAAACGGTCTGCGGCGTGCGGCGCGGCGACCGCGTCATCATCGCCCTTCAGAATTCGCCGCAATATGTCATCGCCTATTATGCGGTGATGCGGGCGGACGCCGTGATCGTGCCCGTCAACCCCATGAACAAGACGGCCGAGATCGACTATCTCGCCGCGGACAGCGGCGCCCGGGTCGCGATCATCGGCAGCGAGCTCAGCGCCGAGTTTGCTCCGCCGGCGGGCGGGATCATTGCCCATGCGATCGTGGCGCAGTATCGCGACGAGATTCCGGCGGCCACGCCTTATACGCTGCCATCCTGCGTGACCGAAGCCTCGGCGGACGTGCCGCCGTTACCGGGGTGGCATTCCTGGTCGTCCGCAATCGCACAAGGCCTGTTGCCCGGCACGATGAGCGCGGCGCCGGACGATCTCATGATCCTGCCCTATACGTCGGGAACGACCGGCAAGCCCAAGGCCTGCATGCACAGCCATCGCAGCGCGCTGTTCACTGCGGTCTTGCAGGCGCGCTGGTACGGCCTCGGCGGCGACGACGTGATGACCGGTTTCATGCCGCTGTTTCACGTCGCGGGCATGCAGGGCTCGATGAATGCCGCGATCGTCACCGGCGCCACGCTGCTGTTGATGGCGCGCTGGGACAAGGATCTGCTGCCGGATCTGTTCGAAACCTACGGGGTAACGTTCTGGAACGCGGCCCCGACCATGATCGTCGACGTGCTTGCCAGCGCCCGGTTCCGCGACCGCTGTTTTGCCAAGCTCAAAGTCTTGACCGGCGGCGGCGCCGCGATGCCGACCGCGGTGGCCGAGCGGCTGAAGGGACGCTTCGGTCTCGATTTCGTCGAGGGCTACGGCATGACCGAGACGATGTCACCGACGCACATCAATCCTATGGCGACGCCGAAGCGGCAATGCCTCGGCATCGCCGTGCACGAGACCGACGCAAGGATCATCGATCCGGAGAGCCTCACCGAGCTCGACGACAACGTCGTCGGCGAGATCGTCGTGCACGGCCCGCAGGTGCTGCGAGGCTATTGGAACAGACCGCAGGCCGACGCCGAGGCGTTCATCGAGCTCGCCGGCAAGCGGTTCCTGCGCACGGGCGATCTCGGCTATCGCGATGCCGACGGCTATTTCTTTGCGGTGGACCGCCTCAAGCGGATGATCAATGTCAGCGGCTTCAAGGTGTGGCCGGCCGAGGTGGAGGCGGCCATGTACCAGAACCGCGCCATCAGGGAATGCTGCATCGTCTCGGCGCCGGACGATTATCGCGGCGAGACCGTCAAGGCGCTGGTGGTGCTGGATGAGGCGATGCGCGCGACGACGTCGCCGGATGATATCATCGGCTGGGCGCGCGGCGTCATGGCAAGCTACAAGGCGCCCCGCGCCGTCATCTTCGTGGATGCCTTGCCGCGCACCGCGAGCAACAAGATCAACTGGCGGCTTTTGCAGGATGCCGAATGGGGGCGGACGGCATGAAAACTGCTTGTCTGGAAAATCGGCGCAAGACCGCGGTATGCTGCGCGCGCCGACACCCCCTTGAAGCTGCGATCCCCAGCCTCGCCAATCAATCAGGAATTTTCTGATGCGTATCGTCAATGTTGCCGCCGCCCAGATGGGCCCGATTCAGAAAGCCGACAGCCGCGAGGCCGTGGTCAAGCGCATGATCGCGCTGATGGACGAGGCCAAGACCAAGGGCGCCGATCTGATCGTCTATCCGGAGCTGGCGCTGACGACGTTCTTTCCGCGCTGGTACGCGGAGGACCGGGCCGAGTTCGACATCTGGTTCGAGCGCGAGATGCCGAGTGCGGCGACCAAGCCGCTGTTCGAGCGCGCAGCTCAGCACCAGATGGCGATGAATTTCGGCTATGCCGAGCTGACGCCTGACGGCCACCACTTCAACACGGCAATCCTGACCGACAAGTCCGGCAAGATCGTCGGTAAATATCGCAAGGTCCATCTGCCGGGCCATGTGGAGTACGACACCAAGCGCTCGCACCAGCATCTGGAGAAGCGCTATTTCGAGCCGGGCGATCTCGGCTTCAAGGTCTGGCGTGAGCTGGGCGGAATCATCGGCATGGCCATCTGCAACGACCGCCGCTGGCCCGAGACCTATCGCGTCATGGGCCTGCAGGGCGTCGAGATGGTGGTGATCGGCTACAACACGCCGTCCGTCAATGCGGAGAAGAGCGAGGAGGGCGTCGAGAAGCGCCTGTTCCACAATCGCCTCTCGGTGCAGGCCGGCGCCTATCAGAATGCGACCTGGGTCGTCGCGGTCGGCAAGGCCGGCGTCGAAGATGGCCACCCGCTGTTTGGCGGCAGCCTGATCGTCGATCCCAATGGTGAGATCGTCGCCGAGGCGAAGACGGAGGACGACGAGGTTCTGGTTCACGCCTGCGACCTCGATGCCACGACCTTCGGCAAGACCACGATCTTCGATTTCGCCCGGCATCGCCGCATCGAGCATTACGGCCTGATCACCAGCCAGACCGGCTCGGTGCCGCCGCCGGAGAAATGACGCCGATGACAGGCAAGGGCACATCGGGCATTCCGCTGCGCGAGCTCGATCCGCGCGACCGCTACAAGCTGCTCTGCGGCGTGGTGGTGCCGCGGCCGATCGCGCTGGTGACGACGCTGGACGAGAACGGGGCGGTCAATGCCGCGCCGTTCAGCTTCTTCAACGTCTTCTCGGAAAGCCCGGCGCTGATCGTTCTCGGGCTTCAGCACAAGCCGGATCACAGCCCGAAGGACACGACCCGCAACATCCATCGCGATGGCGAGTTCGTGGTTCACATGGTGGACGAGGCGCTGTCGGCATCGATGAACGACTGCGCGGTCGATTTCCCCTCCGGCGACAGCGAGGTCGCCGCGACCGGGCTCGCCACGCTGCCCTCCGTCGATGTGAAGGTGCCGCGCCTCGCCGCGGCGCCCTTTGCGCTGGAATGCCGCCGCCATGTCGTGCTGAACTTTTCGCCCGACCGCGAACTATTGGTCGGTGAGGTGCTCAGGGTTCACGCCCGCGAGGGCCTGGTCGATGAGGCCAACATGTATGTCGATCTCGATGCCTACCGGCCGATCGGCCGCATGTTCGGCAATCTCTACACGACGCAGCGGGACACGTTTGCGCTTGTTCGCGAGAGCCATGCGCAGTGGCTCGCGCGCCAGGACGCCAAAGAGCTGAAGGACGCCTAGTGAGCCGAGAACTGCACCGCTCCCAGCGCCATGGTGACGGCCGCCTGTGTCGGGTCGATCACGGGAATACGAAGCGCGTCTTCCAGCGGGCGGCGGTGGCGCGCCATGCCGGCGCAGCCCATCACGATGGCGCGGGCGCCGTCCTCGTCGCGCAGCGCGCGGCCGATGTCGATCATCTTCGCGAGCGTCCCTTCGCCGGACGCGGTTTCCGCCACGCTCATATTCAGCGGCCGCTCGCCGGCCAAGCGTTCGGTCAGTCCCATCTGCCTGAGATAGCGCATGTGGCGCGGGATCGAGCGCTGGGCAATCGCGATGACGCCAAAGGTCTCGGCGCGGGCGAGCGCGGTCAGCACGCCGCACTCGGCGATGCCGAACACGGGACGGTCGGTGCCCTCGCGGCAGACTTGAAGACCGGGGTCGCTGTAGCAGGCGATGACGAAGGCAGCCGAGCTGTTGTCGCTTTCCACCAGCCGGCGCAGCGGCATCGCGACGCCATCGACATCGGCCTGGCTTTCAATGCCGAACGGACCCTCCGCCAGCGACTGGCAGACCAGTTCCGGTCCGCCTTCGAAAGCGAGCGGCTTCAGGGCATCTTCAAGCCCTTGCGTGACCGCGGGGTTGGAATTCGGATTGATGACGAGAATGCGCGGCCGGGACATGATGGTCTTCCTGCGAAATTACGAGTACTTGCCTCAGGCATATCACGGAGTGCCTCATGACTGAACCCACTTACGACCTGATCATTCGCGGCGGACGCGTCGCGACCACGACCGACGTGTTCGAAGCCGACGTCGCCATCTCCGGCGAGACCATCGCCGCCATCGGCCGCGGGCTTCCGCCCGCCAAGCGCGAGATCGACGCGCGCGGCAAGCTGGTGCTGCCCGGCGGCGTCGACAGCCACGCCCATATCGAGCAATTGTCCGCTGCCGGCATCATGAACGCCGATACGTTCGAGAGCGCGACGGTGTCCGCGGCGTTCGGCGGCACCACCACGGTGATCCCGTTCGCCGCCCAGCATGTCGGCATGAAGCTGCCGCAGGTGGTGGAGGACTATCACGCGCTGGCGAAGAAGGGCGCCGTGATCGACTACGCCTTTCACATGATCATTGCGGACGCGACCCGGGAGACGGTCGAGGAGCACATTCCGGCGCTGGTGAAGCAGGGCCATGCCTCGATCAAGATCTTCATGACCTATGACCGGCTCAAGGTCGACGACGAGCCGCTGCTCGACATCCTGCTCGCCGCGCGCCAGTCCGGCGCGATGCTGTGCGCGCATGCCGAAAACCACGGCATCATCGCCTGGATGGTGAAGCGCCTGCTCGCGCGCGGCTACACGCTGCCGAAATACCACGCGGTCAGCCACGCCCGTGTGTCGGAGTCCGAAGCCTTCACCCGGCTGATCGGCATGGCCGCACTGATCGATCAGCCGATCATGATCTTCCACGTCTCCACGGCCGAAGGCGCCAAGGTGATCCGCGATGCGCGCGGGCAGGGGCTCAAGGTCTTTGCCGAGACTTGTCCGCAATACCTGTTCCTGACTGCCGGCGATCTCGACAAGCCCGGCGCCGACGGCGCCAAATGGATGTGCAGTCCGCCGCCGCGCACCCATTCCGACCAGGAGGCGCTGTGGCAGGCGCTGTCGCTCGGCGATCTCCAGACCATCTCGTCGGACCACGCACCGTATCGCTTCGACGAAACCGGCAAGCTGCGCGCCGGACCCAATCCGAACTTCAAGCAGGTCGCCAACGGCCTGCCGGGACTGGAGCTGCGGCTGCCGCTGCTGTTCGACGCGATGGTGTCGAAGGGACGGCTCGGCCTGGAAAAGTTCGTCGAGCTGACTTCGACCGCGCCGGCCAAGATCTACAATCTGCATCCGCGCAAGGGCTCGATCGCAGTCGGCGCCGACGCCGATATCGCGATCTGGGATCCCAATCGCGAGACTGTGATCGCCGACGAGATGATGCACGATCTTGCCGGCTACACGCCGTTTGCAAGCCGCAAGCTGAAGGGCTGGCCGGTATCGGTGTTGTCGCGCGGCCGCGTCATCGTCGACGACAACAAGTGTCTCGCGAGCGCCGGCAGCGGCAAGTTCCTGGCACGCAGCGGCGGTGAGGCGGCCAAGCCCACCGGCCGGCTCGTCGCCGACATGGATCCGGAACGGAATTTTGGAGCAAAACTGCTGTGACGGTGGTTCGCGCGCGATGAGGATCGTCATCTTCGGCGGCACCGGCTTCGTCGGCCTCAATCTCGCGGAGGTGCTGCTCGCGCGCGGCCATGACGTGACGCTGTACGATCGGAAGCAACTTCCGGCTGGCGCGGAGCGATCCTTTGCTGACCACCGGGAGCGGCTCTCGATTGTTCAAGGCGAGATCACGGACATCGAGAGGATCGACGCCCTGGTAAAGCAAGGCTTTGATGCGATCATCCTTGGCGCTGCCATAACCGCCGGGGACCAGCTCGAGCGGACCACGACCTCGAGCATCCTCGAGATCAATGTGATGGCTCAGATGCCGATCCTGAGCGCTGCGATTCGCCGTGGCGTTCGGCGCGTGATCAATCTGTCCTCGGCGTCCGCCTATGGGGCTGCGGGACAACGCTATCCGCTACTGGACGAGGAGACGCCGTGCGATCCCGTCTCGTTCTACGCGATCAGCAAATTCACGTCAGAGAGATCCGTGGCGCGGCTTGCCGAGTTGTGGGAAGGCGATTTTCTGAGCGTGCGTTTAAGCGCCGTGTTCGGTCCGTGGGAGCGGATCGGGAAGGTGCGCGATACGCCCAGCCTCCAGTTCCAGATCCTTGCTGCGTTCGCCCGCGGCGAACCGGCCCTTCTCCCTGCGCCAGGCATCAAGGATTGGACCTACGCGCCCGACGCCGCCGAAGCGGTGGCGGTGCTGATCGAAGCCGAGCGGCCGCGCCACCGGCTTTACAACATCTCAAGCGGCGCGGCCTGGTCTGCGCTGCAATGGGGTGAGGCGTTCGCAGCCCTGCATCCCGGGCTGGAGTGCCGGCTCGCGTCACCTGGAGAGAAGACCTTCATCAAGCTCCACGGCGGGGATCGTGCCCCGATGTCGATCAAGAGGATGGCCGATGAGTTCGGCTGGCGCGCCCGGTTCGGCTGCGTGGAGTCGGCCGCTGCGATGAGCGCCTGGTGGAAGCAGCACAAGGAGTGGATCTGACATGCGGCTGCAGAGGCGCACGGCCATCATCACCGGTGCAGGCTCGGGCATCGGCCGCGCCAGCGCAAAGCTGTTCGCGGAGGAAGGCGCGCGTCTCGCTCTCGTCGATCGCGATGCGGCGGGCCTTGCGGAGACGTTGAGCCTCGTGCGCGAGGCAACGACGCATGTCGGCGACGTCGGCGATACCGCATTCGCCGAGACTGTCGTGGGCGATGTCATGGCGCGGCACGGCCGGCTCGATATCCTGATGACCGCGGCGGGCTTCTCCTGCGGCGGCACGGTGCTGACGACGAGCCCGGACGATTGGGACGCGGTGTTCCGCACCAATGTCGGCGGCACCTGGCTGTGGGCGCGGGCCGCCGTGCCCGAGATGCAGCGGCAGAAGAGCGGCTCGATCATCACGCTGGCCTCGCAGCTCGCCATTGCCGGCGGCAAGGGCAACAGCGCCTACATCGCCGCCAAGGGCGCGATTGTCAGCCTGACGCGGACGATGGCGGTGGATTTCGCCACCGACGGCATTCGCGTCAACGCGATCGCACCGGGCGCGATCGACACGCCGATGCTTCGCCGCAGCTTTGCCCGTCACGCCAATGCGGACGAGGTGCGCGAAGCCTCGCGCAACCGCCATGCCATGAAGCGGTTCGGGCAAGCCGAGGAGATCGCACAGACGGCGCTGCATCTCGCCAGTGATGCGTCCTCGTTCACGACCGGCACCGTGATGGTGGTCGACGGCGGATGGCTCGCGGCATGAGCGACGCGCTGACAGACCTCGAAGCCGATATTCGCGCCGATCTCGCCATGATCGCGCATCCGGGCGCCGCGTGGCTCCCTCCAAAGCCGGGACCGGACGGCAAGCCGGCGCTCGATGTGCTCATTGTCGGCGCTGGCCAGTCCGGCATCGCCATCGGCTTCGGCCTCATGCGCTCCCGCGTCAGCAACATCCTGCTGCTCGACAAGGCCGCGGAGGGGATGGAAGGCCCGTGGCTCAGCTATGCCCGCATGCCGACGCTGCGCAGTCCGAAGGACTACACCGGCCCGGACCTCGACATTCCGAGCCTGACCTATCAGTCCTGGCACGAAGCCCGCTTCGGCAAGGAGAGCTGGCAGACGCTCGACCTCATCCCGCGCGGCCATTGGGCCGAGTATCTGCTGTGGCTGCGCCGCACGATCGGATTGCCGGTGCGCAACGGCTGCGAGCTCCTCGAGATCGCGCCGGCGGCCGATGGCCTGCTCGCCGCACACGTGAAACGTGCCGACGGCGTCGAGACGCTCTATGCGCGCAAGATCGTGCTGGCGACGGGGCAGGAGGGGATGGGCAACTGGATGATCCCCGAGCCGCTGTCCCATTTGCCGTCAGGCTCGGTCGCGACCGTCGCCGACGACATCGATTTCGAAAGCCTTCGCGGCAAGCGCGTGGCCGTGATCGGCGCCGGCGCCTCCGCCTTCGACAATGCGGCAACCGCGCTTGAGGCAGGCGCGGCCGAAGTACATCTGCTCTGCCGCCGGTCGCAGATCCAGGTGATCCAGCCCTATCGCTGGCTGACCTTCCGCGGCTTCCTGCGTCATCTCAGCGATCTCGACGATGCCTGGCGCTGGCGCTTCATGCGCAAGATCCTCGAAATGCGCGAGGGATTTCCGCAGCCGACCTATGACCGTTGCGCACGTCACGCCAATTTCAAGCTGCATGAAGGTGCGCCTGTCGAGGCAGCGCGGCAGACCGGCAAGGCCATCGAATTGCAGACGCCGCGCGGCGCCATCACGGCGGACTTCGTCATCTGCGGCACCGGCATCGACATGAACTTCGCCGAACGCGGCGAGCTGCGCCAATTTGCCGGCAATATCGCGACCTGGGCCGACCGCTACCAGCCGCCGGAAACCGAGCGCAACGTGCGGCTCGGCCGCTTCCCCTATCTTGCCGACGATTACGCCTTCACCGAACGTGTGCCGGGCGCGACGCCATGGATCTCCGACATCCATCTCTTCGCCATCGCGTCCACGATGAGCTTCGGCCCGTCAGGATCGTCGATCAACGCGATGACGACCGCCGTTCCCAAGCTGGTCCACGGCCTCACGCGCGGCCTGTTCCGCGCCGATGTCAGGCATCACTGGGCTTCGCTCAGTGCCTATGACGTGCCGCAGGCCGTGGTGGCGCGGCCGGCGCAAAATGTGGGAGAATCGCGATGATTGTCCATGCTCTGCCGCGACGAAGCGTCCATCAGGGATTGGCGCGCAAATTGCTTCTTTCTCACCATGCCTTGCTGGCGTTCTTGTCGAAATTCAAGGGAAAACCAATGCGTTTTGTGTCTTTCAGGCCGGCGTCCTGCGTCGTCGCCACCGCCGCGCTGCTGCTCGTTGCCACCGCGCCTGTGCAGGCCCAAACCAGGGCGGAAACGTTGCGCTACGTGAYCGGCGCATCCGTCAACACGCTCGATCCCAACATTCCCGGCTCGACCCGCGAGTCCTTTGCGCTGAGCATGAGCACCTACGACCGGCTGGTGGCATTTGGCCGCAAGCAGCTCAACGGCAAATGGGTGTTCGATCTCGACAAGATCACGGGCGAGCTCGCCGAATCCTACGACGTCAGTCCCGACGGGTTGAAGCTCACCTTCCGCCTGCGCAAGGATGCCAAATTCCAGGACGGCTCGCCGGTGACGGCCGAGGACGTGAAATGGTCGCTCGATCGCTGCGTCACCGCGCCGATCCTCGGCAAGGCCCAGCTCCTGACGGGCTCGTTGACCTCGGCCGACCAGTTCAAGGTGATCGATCCCCTCACCATCGAGGTGACGTTGCCGAAGCCGGACAAGCTCGCGCTGCCCAATCTCGCAACCGTCTATCCGATGATCATCAACTCCAAGGTCGCGAAGGAGCACGCGACCGCGGACGATCCCTGGGCCACCGCCTGGTTGAAGGAGCACACCGCCGGCAGCGGTGCCTATGTGGTCGAGACCTTCAAGCCGGGCGAGCAGGTCATCCTCRAGCGCGACGAGGCCTGGAACCGCGGTTCGGCCAACAAGCCGGCCTTCTTCAAGCGCGTGATCGTGCAGTCCGTGCCGGAGCCGGCGACCCGCGCCAATCTGGTCGAGCGCGGCGATGCCGATATCGTCGTCGATCTCCAGGCGAGCGACGTGCAGTCGCTCGAGGCCAAGGGCAAGCTCAAGGTGGTCTCGACGCCGCAGTACAATGCGATCACCTTCGTCTCGATGAACAACCAGATTCCGCCCTTCGACAATGTCAATGTGCGCCGCGCCATCGCCTTCGCTCTGCCCTATGAGGATATGTTCAAGGCCGCCTTGTTCGGTCGTGGCGCGCCGCTGTTCGGCGCGACCTGGCCCGACGGCAAGCCGCTGAACGGCATCTATCCGTTCCAGGCGCCCGTGAAGATCGATCTCGACAAGGCGCGCGAATATCTCAAGGCGGCGGGCCTTCCCGAAGGCTTCTCGACCAGCTTCAGCTTCAATGTCGGTCAGGCCTCGACGGCGGAGCCGATGGCGGCCCTGGTGAAGGAATCGCTCGCCAAGATCGGGATCAAGGTCGACATCCAGAAGCTGCCGGACGCGCAGATGTCGACGCAGATCAATGAGAAGAAGCTGCCGTTCTTCACCGAGGGCATCGTCGCCTGGCTGCCGTCGACGGATTATTTCTACCGCAACTTCTACACCGGCAATCAGCGCTGGAACTACAGCTCGATCAACAATCCCGAGCTGGCCGCGATCGCGCAGGAAGCCCGCTTCGAGCCGGACAAGGCCAAGTACGAGGAGGATGGCCGCAAGCTCAATGCCATCCACTTCAGCGAGATGCCGCAGATCCCGCTGTGGCAGCCCAATCAGGATGCGGTCATGGCGTCCTCGATCGAGGGCTACACCTACGAATTCCATCGTCAGGTCGACTACCGCGATGTCAGCCGCAAGTGACATCCGCAAACAGGGACGCTGAAAAGTGATGACCGGTCTTGGCGCAACGATGATGCGGGCGGGCAGGCGGCTTCTGTCGTCGCTGCCGGCATTGTTCGGTGTGCTGGTCTTCACCTTTCTTTTGATGCGCGTCCTGCCCGGCGACCCCGCGGTGTTCTTCGCCTCGGGGCCCAATGCGGGCAAGGAGGAGATCGAGCAGATCCGCAAGCAGATGGGGCTCAACAAGTCGGTGCCGGAGCAGCTCGTGTTCTATCTCTCCGACATCGGCCACGGCAATCTCGGCCGCTCCATGATGACGGGACAGCCGGTGCTGAAAGACCTGCGTGAGCGGCTGCCGGCTTCGCTCGAGCTCACCTTCACGGCGCTCCTGCTTGCGCTGATCGCGGCGGTGCCGCTCGGCGTGGTCGCGGCGCTGAAGCCGGGGTCGGCCGTCGATCACGGCGTGCGGCTGTTCTGCGCGCTCGGCGTCTGCGTGCCGACCTTCGTCTCGGGCCTGCTGCTCATCTATGTCTTCTACTATCTCCTCGGGCTTGCGCCCGATCCGACCGGGCGGATCGACGTGTTCACCTCGCTGC
>NZ_JBFULT010000002.1:0-56218 GCF_054049755.1 Bradyrhizobium sp. P5_C11_2 | reverse complement strand
ATCACGAACAGCGCATGCTCAAACAGGTTGGCATTGCGCGTCCCGTCGGCGACGTTTTTCGCGTAGTCGGCGTCCATGAAAATATAGGAGCCGGCCTGCAATTCGTTCCAGACGCCGCTAGCGCCTTCGAGTTCGAACGTCCCGGTTCCCGCGCCTCCAATCGTCCGGCATTGAAAGCCTGCCTCCTTGAGGACGCGAAGTGTTTCCATGGTCGCGTTCGCGGCACTGGCGATGGCAGCGCGCCGCTCCTCCGGCGTGCGCAAGTGCTGGGCGGAGCCGTGGTAGGCCTGTAAGCCGCCGAACGACAGGAAGCGCGAACCCGCCGCCTGCCGCGCCAGGCCGGCTGCGGCTGGCCCCGGCCTGACGCCGCAGCGACCGGCACCGACGTCGACCTCGACCAGGACTTCGATCTGCGAGCCGGCCCGTTCCGCGGCGAGCGCCAGTTGCTCAAGAACGATCGAATTGTCGACGCAAACGCTGATGCGCGCGTGGCGCGCGAGGGACGCGAGCCGTTCCAGCTTCCGCAGACCCACGACCTCATTGCTGACGAGGACGTCACTCACCCCGCCCGCCACCAGGATCTCGGCCTCGGCAACCTTCTGGCAACACATGCCAACCGCGCCGCGCGCGATCTGCTTGGCCGCGATGATCGGTGACTTATGGGTCTTCGCATGCGGACGCAACCGAACGCCGAGCTTGCCGACCGCTGTCGCCATCGTGTCGAGATTGCGCTCGAAGGCGTCGAGGTCGATGATCAGCGCCGGTGTATCGATCTCGGAAAGCGGCGCGCCGATTTGGGTGGGTGGAAGGGACATCGAAAACCAGCTGATTGTGTTCGGGCTCGCGCCCCGAATATGCGGCAGCCTTTCTATGGCAACAACGGCCGTCGCACCAGTGCTGGCGGCTTCGACGCTCGGCTGCAAAGGTCGACGAGCAACGTGAGAAGGGCTCGCACCAGGACCCGTCGCTGATCTGCTCCGGGGCAGACGCAGGACTCGTGCGGTGAGCAGCCCCTCTGCTGCAAGTACGATTTCGGAATATTGGTATTCTATCCCTGTTTTGCCCGACGGGTCAAGGGTTCGTCAGGCGCCTTGCGTGCGATGAGGCGCAAGCCATTGATTCCTCACGCCCCGGCTACTGTGCATGGGGTTGTTTTTCAGATTTTGATGTGAGGGCCGCAGGAGCGGTCGTCAGCTCTGCCGAAAACCCATGCGGAACGCGCCCCAGTGCCTGCCGCGGACCATGATCGGTGACGACAGGTCCTTCATCAGCACGAACTGCCCGCCGCCCATGTCTCGGCGATAGGTTTGCAGCAGGAAGGGTTTTGTGTTGGCCGCGACCTTCTTCACCGCGCGGTCGCTGAACAGGCGGCGGTTGCGGCAATTGGCGTTATTCCAGACCGGGTCCTTGCCCTGCGGCAGGCGGTAGTTCGGATTGTGGGTCGGCAGGTAGCCGCCCCTGGCCCAGGCGACGCAGAAAACGATGCGGGGGTCGGATTTCTGGATCGGGTCCTGGATGGCGGGCAGCACGCGGTCGGCGAAGTCGACGTAGCTGGTGAGATACTGCTTTGGATCGGTGCCGGGAATTTCCCGGTACTTCTCGTCCATGAGCTGGTCGAGCGTGATCTCGCCGCGATCGATCGCGGCCTCGAACTCGGCCGAGATCTGCCTGGCGGTCTCGACGACCGCGCGGATCAGCGGCGCGTCCGACGTCTCCACGCCGCTGTCGGCGATCATCGCGATCAGGCCTTCGGAGGTGTCGAGCAGCTTGGTCACCCGCTGGTCGGCGTTCTTGAGATCGCGCGAGGAGAGGTCGACGCCCTTGGCCAGCTCGTTGAGCTCTGTGATGACGGTGTCGCAATGGCCGAGATTGGAGGTCGCCGCGCGCGTGACGCTGTCGATCTCGGCTTCGACGGAGGCAAAGCCCTGCTGCACGCGCGAGATGATGCCGGAGATCTGCTGGGCGCCTTCGCCCGCGGTCTTTGCGCGCAGCGAGGCGTCGCTGCTCTCGCCGATCAGGCCTTCGATCTGGCCGTCGAGATCGCGCACGGTGTCGGAGATCTGATGCGTGGCCTGGCGGGTGGCTTCCGCGAGGTTCTTCACCTCGCTTGCCACCACCGCGAAGCCGCGTCCGGCATTGCCGGCGCGCGCGGCCTCGATGGTCGCGTTGAGCGCGAGCAGATTGGTCTGCTTCGCGATCGCTTCGATCGAGCCGGACACCTTTGCGACCTGCGCCAGCGCGGAGCCGACGGCGCTCAAGCGCGCCTCGATCCGGCCCACAGCGGCGACGAGCTCCGAGATGTGGCTGACCGCGGCGTCGACCGCGCCGCGCGACTGCGCGATCTCGCCGACGGCGGCCGAGGTGGTCGACTGCACCGCCTGCGACGCATTGGCGATGTCGTGGTTGGCCGAGACCATCGTCTCGGCCGTCTTCTGGAGGTGATGAAACCGTTCAGACTGGTTCGCGACGCGGCTTGCGACCTCCTGGACGTTGCCGGCGATGTCGGCAAGTTCCACGCCGAGGCCGCCGATGCGGTCGGCAAGCTGGTCGATGAGGCGCTCGGCCAGCGTCCGGTTCGATCCGGTGTCCAATACTGCAAGCTGCGCGACGGACATGTTTGGGCTTCCTCCAGTCAGAGCCGTGCGCCGGCCCTCCGCGGCATTCCCATTCCAATCCCGATTCTAAAGGATGATTCGCGTCCGGCGTCTTGCCTGAGCGTGCACTCAGGCGCGAAGAATTGTCATCGCGCTTTAGCTCCTTGTTTGCGCATGATCTTTTTGAAGAACCGCGGCACGCTTTTTTTCGGATTGCGCGCTAGAGCTTATAGGCCGTCCTGAATCCACCCCAGTGCCGGCCCTGCACGCGGACCGGGACGTCGATCTCGCGCATCATGACCGTGTTCCCGTTGCCCATGTCGCGCGCATAGCTCTGGATCAGATACGAGCGCAGGTTGTGCGCGGCCCCCAACCCCGCCGGATCGTTGAAAATCCGTCGGTTGCGGCAGTTGGCCGTATTCCAGGCGGCGTCGCCCGGCCGTTGCGGATGCGAGTAGATCTTGTTGTGCACCGGCAGGAAGCCGTTGCGGTCGACCATGGCGCAGAACGCCATGCGGGGCTCCTTGGCCAGGAACGCCTCCTGGAACGGCGGCAGCGCGCGGTCGGCCCAGTCCAGATATCTGGTGCGGTATTGCTGCGGATTGGTGCCGGCGATTTCGACGTAATCGGTATCGAAGAGATCGTCGATCTTGACTTCGCCGCGCGCAACCGCCTGCTCGAAGATCCTGGTCAGCGCGTTGCCCGCCTCCAGCGCACGGGTGACGAACTCCGTGTTCTCCTCGTGGATCGACCAGAGCTTGTCCTCGATCTTCTCGTTCAGCTCGGCGGTAGGGCCGACGAATTGGGTGCGGGCGCCGGCCTTGGACTGCTCGATGACACGCAGGCGGCACGAGCCGACATCTTCGAGGCTGCCGTCGATGATGCCCTGCGGCGCGAGCCGGCCTGCGTCCGCGCCGCCGATCAGCACGCCATCCATCGCGATTTCGTAGACCGGCATCAGCCCGCGCGCGGTCTCGAGCTTGAGATGGCAGGGCAGCCGCTCGGTCTTGCGGCGATCGTCGTGCTCGCTCTGCCGGAGCAGGATCGCGCAGCGCGATTTCAGCTTCTGCGCGAAGGTGGTGACGGCCTTGCCGGCACTGGCGACGCTCTCGCCGTGGGTCGCGGCGGCCTTGGTCGCGGCATCGATCTCGGCGGCGCTCTCGCCGACCGAGATGATGAACTGCGACGCGCTGGCCGCGTTGTTGGAGACCTCGCCGGTGGTCGCGTTCTGCTCGGCCACGGCGCCGTTGACGGTGTCGAACACCGGCCGGATCGCCTCGATCGCCTGCGAGATGCGATGGACCGCATCCGCCGATCCGGCCGCGTCACGCTGCAGCGCGTCGATCTTCCTGGTGATCTCTTCGGTCGCGCCCTGGGTCTGCACCGCGAGCGCTTTGACCTCGGTGGCGACGACCGCGAAGCCCTTGCCGGCCGCGCCGGCGCGCGCCGCCTCGATGGTCGAGTTGAGCGCGAGCAGCGTGGTCTGCCGCGCGATCTGCGCGATCAGATTGACGACATTGCCGATTGCGGCCGAGGACTCGCGCAGCCGGTCGACATTGGCGCGCGCCTCCTGCGCCGCGGCGCTGGCCTCGTCGGCGAGCTTGCCGGCCGCGCGGACCTGCGCGCCGATTCCCTGTGCGGACTGGGTGAACTTGTCGGCGGCCTGGGCGAAGGTGGAGGCGGTCGATTGCGCGGAATTGGTCCGGCCGGTCAGCGCGTCGGTGCGCAGGCGGATATCGGCAAGCGTCGCCGCGGTCGCCTCCGCGCCGCCGGCGACCGAATTGGCGGCACGCTCAAGCTGGCGAATCATCGCGCCCAGCTCGAGTTCCAGCAGTTCGAGGATTTCCCTGGCCGAATCGCTCTCGGCGGCCGGCGCGGGCTCGGCATTGACGGCAGGCGGCGCAGCTTGCGGGGCTGTCGCAGGCGCGGCCGAATCCGGCAGACGCTTCCGAAATAGTCCGAACGCCATCAGGTCACTCTTGTCGGGGGACGGGCGGTCGCTATTTTCGCAGGCCGGAATGAAGTCAGGGTTAACGATGCCTAACATCTGGACAGGGGGCCCTACGGTATTACCTTAAAGTATGAGAGACCCTTTCATTCCGGTGGGTTGGCGGCCTATAAGGCCGCGCTTCCCACTCTCGCTGGCGGACACTTCCCTAGAGACCAAGAGACCACGCATGGCCGGACATTCCCAATTCAAGAACATCATGCACCGCAAGGGGCGGCAGGATGCCCAGAAGTCGAAGCTGTTCGGCAAGCTGGCGCGGGAAATCACCGTTGCGGCCAAGTTGGGGACGCCCGATCCCAACATGAACCCGCGCCTGCGTGCGGCGATCACCGCGGCGCGCCAGGAGAACATGCCGAAGGACAATATCGAGCGCGCCGTCAAGAAGGCGCTCGGCAGCGACGGCGAGAACTATGACGAGATCCGCTACGAAGGCTATGGCCCGGGCGGCGTCGCCGTCATCGTCGAGGCGTTGACCGACAATCGCAACCGCGCCGCCTCCGACATCCGCTCCTTCTTCACCAAGTCGGGCGGCAACCTCGGCGAAACAGGCTCGGTCTCCTTCATGTTCGACCGCACCGGCATCATCGAATATGACCGCAGCGTCGCCTCCGACGATGCGGTGCTCGATGCCGCGATCGAGGCCGGCGCCGACGACGTCATCTCCGGCGAGGGCGGCCATGAGATCTACGCCTCGACCGAAAGCTATCGCGACGTCGCCAAGGCGCTGGAAGCCAAATTCGGCGAGCCGCGCAAGGCCGCGCTGATCTGGAAGCCGCAGAACACGGTCGCGGTCGACGACGAGACCGGCGAGAAGCTGCTGAAGCTGATGGACCTGCTCAACGAGCACGACGACGTCCAGCACGTCTACGCCAATTTCGAGGTCTCGGACGCGCTGATGGCGAAGATGGGCGGGTAGGGTTCGTTCCGCTTGGACGGTGCACCCCCTCGCCCCGCTCTTGCGGGGAGAGGGTCGGGGTGAGGGGCTGTTTCCGCGTAGACGCTGACAGACGGACTCGCGGAGAGTCCCCCTCACCCGGAATCCGCGCTTCGCGCGCATTCCGGCCTCTCCCCGCAAGCGGGGAGAGGCGAAGGGCCGACCCCACTTCCCCTGTTACTTTCGTTCTGTTTCTGTTTCCCCCACAGCGGCCAGCCGCTATCACTGGCCCATGACCGCGCTCCCGATTCGCGTCCCCGTTCGCATCATTGGCATCGACCCCGGCCTGCGCCGCACCGGTTGGGGCGTGATCGAGTCCGAGGGCAATCGGCTCGTCTACGTCGCCTGCGGCTCGGTGGAACCGCCGGACGACCTGCCGCTCGCAAGCCGCCTGCTCGCGATCCATGAAGGGCTCGCGGCCGTGCTCTCCGACCACAAGCCGATGGAAGCCGCGGTCGAGCAGACGTTCGTGAACAAGGACGGCGTCGCGACGCTGAAACTCGGCCAGGCCCGYGGCGTCGCCATGCTGGCGCCCGCAATGTTCGGCATCACGGTGGCCGAATACGCGCCGAACCAGGTGAAGAAGACCGTGGTCGGCGCCGGCCACGCCGACAAGCACCAGATCGCGATGATGCTGAAGATTTTGCTGCCCAAGGCCGAGCCGCCGTCCGCGGATGCCGCCGACGCGCTCGCCATCGCCATCACCCACGCCCATCACCGCCAGAGCACGGCGCTGCGGCTGAAGGTGGTTGGGATATGATCGGCAAGCTCAAGGGCCTGATCGATTCCTACGGCGAGGATTATGTGCTCCTCGACGTCGGCGGCGTCGGCTATCAGGTGCATTGCTCGACGCGGACGCTGCAGCATCTGCCGTCGCCGGGCGAAGCCGCCGTGTTGTCGATCGAGACCTATGTCCGCGAGGACCAAATCAAACTGTTCGGCTTTCGCACCGACCAGGAGCGCGAATGGTTTCGCCTGCTCCAGACCGTGCAGGGCGTCGGCGCAAAAGTCGCGCTCGCCGTGCTCGGGACGCTGGCGCCCTCCGATCTCGCCAACGCCATTGCGCTACGCGACAAGGCCGCGGTGGCGCGCACGCCCGGCGTCGGCCCCAAGGTCGCTGAGCGCATCGTCACCGAATTGAAGGACAAGGCGCCGGCGTTTGCCAATGTCGATCCGGCCGTTGTGCACCTCGCCGGCGCCGTCGACGACCAGCGTGCGCCGCGGCCCGTCGCGGATGCGATCTCCGCGCTGGTCAATCTCGGCTACGGCCAGCCGCAGGCGGCCGCCGCCATCGCGGCGGCATCGCGCAGTGCCGGCGAGACTGCCGAGACCGCGCAGCTCATTCGGCTCGGCCTGAAGGAGCTCTCGAAGTGAGCGCGTCGATGGTCAATCTCGTAGGGTGGGCAAAGCGAAGCGTGCCCACCATCTGTAGAATGATCGGAGATATGGTGGGCACGGCGCGAAGAGCGCCTTTGCCCACCCTACGATCAGGCTTATCCGCATGACCACGCCCCCCCGCATGGTCACGCCCGAGCGCCGCTCCGATGACGTCGGCGACACCGCGCTGCGCCCGCAGTCGCTGTCCGACTTCGTCGGCCAGCAGCAGGCGCGCAAGAATCTCTCGATCTTCATCGAGGCGGCGCGCAAGCGCGGCGAGGCGCTGGATCACGTGCTGTTCGTAGGCCCCCCGGGCCTCGGCAAGACCACGCTGGCGCAGATCGTGGCCAAGGAGCTCGGCGTCGGCTTTCGCGCGACGTCGGGCCCGGTGATCRCCAAGGCCGGCGATCTCGCCGCGCTCCTCACCAACCTCGAAGAGCGCGACGTACTCTTCATCGACGAGATCCATCGCCTCAGCCCGGCGGTGGAAGAGGTGCTCTATCCCGCGATGGAGGACTTTCAGCTCGATCTCATCATCGGCGAGGGCCCGGCGGCGCGCTCGGTCAAGATCGAATTGTCGAAATTCACGCTCGTCGGCGCCACCACGCGCGCCGGCCTGCTCACCAATCCGCTGCGCGATCGTTTCGGCATTCCGGTCCGGTTGAACTTCTACACCATCGAGGAGCTGGAAAGCATCGTCACCCGCGGCGCGCGGGTGCTCAATGTCGGCATGAGCGCGGACGGCGCCAACGAGATCGCGCGCCGCGCCCGCGGCACGCCGCGCATCGCCGGCCGCCTGTTGCGGCGCGTGCGCGATTTCGCCTCCGCCGCCGATGCCGCCTCGATCGACCGCAAGATCGCCGACCACGCGCTGAGCGCGCTCGAGGTCGACGCCGCAGGCTTAGATGCCATGGACCGCCGCTACCTTACGACCATCGCGCAGAACTATGGCGGCGGCCCGGTCGGCGTCGAGACGATGGCCGCCGCGCTGTCCGAGCCGCGCGACGCGATCGAGGACATCATCGAGCCCTATCTGATCCAGTGCGGCTACCTCCAGCGCACCCCGCGCGGCCGCCTGCTCACCTCGCACGCCTTCCGCCATCTCGGCATCGCAGAGCCCTCGCGCGACGCGGCGCAGTTCGGCCTGTTCGGCACGGACGAGAGCGACGATTGATTTGCGCCTCCAAAGCGCTCCTTCTATCATGAATTTCCGGTAATCTTGTGCAGACGGTCTGCACAAGCGCACCCCAATTCCGCTCCAATCGGGCCGCATTACGGAAAGCGCATCACGACCGGGCTTCCATGATCACGCGCCGTCATCTCATCCGTTCCATCGGCGGTCTGTCCGCCCTCGGCATCTCGACCGCCGCCTATGGCGTCGGCGTCGAGCCGGTGCTGCGCCTTCGCGTCACCCGCTATCATCCGACCCCGCGGCAATGGCCCGTGGACTTTCCGCTGAAGATCGCCGTGATCGCCGATATTCACGCCTGCGATCCCTGGATGTCGCTGGATCGGATCGAGGCCATCGTCGACCGTACCAACGCGCTGAACGCCGACCTCATCGTGCTGCTCGGCGACTATGTCGCCGGTCTCCACCAGGTCACCCGCATCATTCCGGCCAACGAATGGGCGAGGGTGCTGGCCGGCCTGAAGGCGCCGCTCGGCGTTCACGCCGTGATGGGCAATCACGATTATTGGGACGACAAGGTCGTGCAGCGGGCCGGGCACGGGCCGACGGTGGCGCATCGCGCGCTCGAGGTGGCCGGCATTCCCGTCTACGAGAACGACGCCGTGCGCTTGACCAAGGACGGCCGCTCCTTCTGGCTCGCCGGCCTCGGCGATCAGCTCGCCTATTTTCCAGCGCAGCGTTACKGCCGCGTGCAGCGCTTCGGCGCCGACGATCTCAATGCGACGCTGGCAAAGGTGACCGACGACGCGCCGATCATCCTGCTCGCGCATGAGCCCAACATCGCGCCGCGCGTGCCCGCGCGCGTCGCGCTGCAACTGTCCGGCCACACCCATGGCGGCCAGATCCGCCTGCTCGGCTGGTCGCCGGCCGTTTCGCGGCAGCATGGCCTCCGGCTCGCCTACGGCCATTTCCGGCTCAAATGCGACGTCATCGTTTCCGGCGGCCTCGGTTGCAGCCTCATGCCGATCCGCGTCGGCGTGCCGCCCGAGATCGTCGAGGTGACGCTGGGGCGAGGGCCTGTGGTGGCGTAGTTCGGCTTGCGCGTCCGGCCGTTTTTGCGCAAAACGGGCCTCTATCTGAAAAGAAGAGGCTCGCGACGTGACAGCTCATCTCGACGGCGAGATCCGCGACGGCCGCCACCACATGCAGGTCCGCGTCTATTACGAGGACACGGACTTTTCCGGCATCGTCTATCACGCCAATTATCTGCGCTTCATGGAGCGCGGGCGGACCAATCACCTTCGCCTGATGGGCGCCGAGCAGCAGGCATTGTTCGAGCAGCCCGCGACGGAGGATGCCGGATTCGCCTTCGTCGTGCGCTCGATGCATCTGGATTTCCTCAAGCCCGCGCGGATGGACGACGTGCTCGACGTCGTGACCTGGCCGGTCGCGGTGAAGGGCGCCTCGATCATGCTGGCGCAGGAGGTGCGGCGCGGCGAGGACGTGCTGGTGAAGGCCGAGGTGCGCGTCGCCTTCATCAGCGGCGGCCGCGCCCAGCCGATCCCGAAATCGATCCGGACATTGATGAAGGCCGATCTGATTTCGTGATCGCCCGATAGGCAATCGCCTCTCGACACCGCCGTGTGCGGCGATAGATTTGCGCTCCCGTCAACCGATGAGGCCAGCCATGTCGCGCCCGCCGCTTCCGCCGTTCACGAGAGAGACTGCCGCGCAAAAAGCCCGCATGGCCGAGGACGCCTGGAATTCACGCGATCCGGTGCGCGTCTCGCTCGCCTACACCGAGGACAGCCGCTGGCGCAATCGCTCGGTAGTGTTCCAGGGCCGCGAGGCCATCGTCGCGTTCCTCACCCGCAAATGGGAGAAGGAGCACGACTACCGCCTGATCAAGGACCTCTGGGCCTTCGACGGCAACCGCATCGCGGTGCGCTTCCAGTACGAATGGCACGACGCGTCCGGCCAGTGGTATCGCTCCTACGGCAACGAGCAGTGGGAGTTCGACGAGCACGGGCTGATGCGGCGGCGCGAAGCCTCGATCAACGACATCGCGATCGCAGAGAAGGACCGCCGCTTTCACTGGCCGGCGCCGGGGCCGCGGCCGGCGGATGTGGCGGGGCTGGGGACTGACCCGTTCTGAGGCGCGCAAGCAACTTTCGCCCCTCATGGTGAGGAGCCGCGAAGCGGCGTCTCGAACCATGCAGGCCCCGCTGCCGCATCTCGGCCTCTATCCTTCGAGACGCGCGCGAGAGCGCGCTCCTCAGGATGAGGGGATGGATTTGCGCGCCAAAAACCTCGTGATCGCGCCACCCAGCTTGGCGTTGTCCATCGGCTCTGCCAGCGACGCCCTCGCCGTCGCGACGACATCCTCCGGCGCCTTGCCGTCGCGGAGCTCGCAGCACACTTGCGCGAACTCCACGTCGAACTCCGGATGCGGCTGCACGGTCAGCGTGGCGCCGTTGGCGTAGAGCAGGCCGGCATGCGGGGTGAATTCGGACGAGAGGATCGTCAGCGCGTCGGTCGGCGGCTCGATCACCTGGTCCTGATGCGAGGCGGCGATCGCGACCGCTTCGCCTTCGACGACGCCGTTCTCCGGCAGCACCTGATAGACGTGGCGCCCGATGCCCCAGCCCTTCTCCGACTTGCGCACGGTGCCGCCGAGCGCCTGCGCGATCAGCTGATGGCCGAAGCAGACGCCGACCATGGGCGTCCTGTTTGCATAGGCGGTGCGAACGAATTCTTCCAGCGGCGCGATCCAGTCCAGCCCGTCATAGACGCCGGCGGCCGCGCCGGTGATCAGCACGGCCTCCAGCTTGCCCGGATCGGGGAGTGCGTCGCCATTCGGGATGCTGACCACGTCGACTGTGGCCGCCGGATCCTCGGCGCGGACCATGCGTTCGAACATGTCCGGAAACGAGCCGTGCCGCTCGCGATATTTTTGCGGGACTTTTCCCGTCTCGATGATGGTGATGCGTGCCATGTGCCCCCCGGGTCAAAAGGTTGCGAAGCTCAGTCGCTTTCTGCCCCATGTTGCTGGTGTGGTGCTGTGCGCTCCAGCAGCGCACTCTCCTTGCGAACCTCGTTGAGAAAGGCCTTGGCGAGGCGTGACAGGGGTTCGGCTTCCGACCACAGCATGTAGGCGACCGCGCGCGTTGTCGGCGCGAATGGCCTGACGACGAGGCCGAGGCCGCCATTCTGCCGCGGCGAGAACGGATCGACCACCGCGGCGCCGACGCCGGCGGCGGCGAGCACGCAGGCGGTGTTGCAGTAGCGCACCTCGACGGTCGGCTGGAACGGCGCGCCGGCCCGGGCAAAACTGTCGCGCACGGCTTCACCGAGTCGCGTGCCGCGCTCGAGCCCGATGAAGGGCAGGCCGGAGAGATCAGCGGCCGAGATCACGGGTCTGTCCGCGAGCGGGTGCTGCGGCGGCAGCACGCACACCATCTCGCCGGTGTGCACCACCTCATGCGCGATGCCGGGATGATGCGTCAGGCCGAGCGCGAAGMCGAGCTCGGCGACACGGCTGAGCACGCCCTCGATGATGCCCTCATAGCGGCGCACGTCGAAGAAGACGCGCGTCTCGGGACGGCGTCGCAGGAAGCCAGATAGCGCAGACGGGATGATGCTGTAGGCGAGCGGCGGCGTCGCCACGATGGCAAGATGGCCGGAGCGGTTCTCGCGCAAATCGCGCACGCGGTTCTCGAGCTTGGCATGCAGCGCGAAGATCGCCTCGCTCTCCTTGTAGAGCGCCATCGCTTCCGCGGTCGGGAACAGCCGGTTGTTGACGCGCTCGAACAGCGCGAATCCCGCCTGCGTCTCCATCGTCTTCAGCGCGTTGCTGACCGCGGGCTGCGACAGCGCCAGCTCGTCCGCCGCAGCAACCGTGGTGCGATGGCGGATGACGGCACGCAGGATCTCGAGCTGACGCAGGTTCATATCACCGCCGATTATACTCTGGGCCAAAAGATCATAGCAGAACGAATTGCTTTTGCAGCCCCGCTTGCGCGTAATGGCAGCGGATTTGCACGCTGGATCAATGGGTTCATCCGCCCATTGAGGCAGCACTGCGCACAGATTGGAGGCAATCTTGGTTCGTGTCCTTCGCGCCGCCGCCGCCCAGATGGGGCCGACGCAAAAAGCCGATACGCGCGAGCATACGCTGGGCCGCATGATCGACCTGCTGGAGCAAGCGGCCGGCCGTGGTGCCAGCCTCGTGGTGTTTCCCGAGCTTGCCTTCACGACCTTCTTTCCGCGCTGGCTGCTGGAGGGCGAGGCGCTCGACCAGTACTTCGAGCGCAGCATTCCGAACCCGGCCGTCGCCAAGCTGTTCGATCGGGCGCGGGCGCTGCGTGTCGGCTTCTATGTCGGCTATGCCGAGCTGACGCCGGACGGCCGCCGCTACAATTGCGCCATCCTGGTCGACCGCGACGGCGAGATTCTCGGCCGCTATCGCAAGGTGCATCTGCCCGGTTCGGTCGAGCCGCGCCCGGGTGCGCGCTATCAGCAACTCGAGAAGCGCTATTTCGAATATGGCGACCTCGGCTTCCCCGCCTTCCGCGCCGGCTCGGCCTGGGCCCACGCCATCATGGGCATGATGATCTGCAATGATCGCCGCTGGCCGGAATCCTGGCGCGTGCTCGGCCTGCAAGGCGTCGAGCTCGTCTGCATCGGCTACAATTCGGCGGCCTATGATCCCAATGGCGGCACGACGGAAGACGGGGCGCTCCGCACCTTCCACTCGACACTGGTGACGCAAGCCAACGCCTACATGAACGCGACCTGGGCGATCTCGGTGGCGAAGGCGGGCGAGGAGGATGGTTCCGGCCTGATCGGCGGCTCCTGCATCGTCGATCCCAACGGCCGCATCGTCGCGCAGGCCGAGACGCTGGCGGACGAGGTGGTCGTCGCCGACATCGATCTCGACCTCTGCCGCCAGGGCAAGGACAAGATGTTCAATTTCGCCGCCCATCGGCGGCCCGAGCAGTACCGGGTGATCACCGAGCGCGCCGGCGTCATCGAGCCGGCCGTCCTCGACGCCGACTGAGCAAGTGGCACGGCGCTGGCAAGCGTCGTCAAAAGGAAAAGATCGGCACAGGAAGAAGATTGGCAAAGGAGCTGACATGACACGCCTCTCGCTCTCTCTCGGTCTTGCAGCGCTGGCTGCCATTGCGTCCGCCAAAGCCGCCGAACTCCCGGCGGAGATCAAGCAGGCGGGCACCCTGCGGCTGACGGTCAACTCGACCTACGCCCCGATGGAATATCGCGATCCCGCCACCAGCGAGCTGGTCGGGCTCGACATCGACCTTGCGAACGAGCTCGCCAAGCGGCTCGGCGTGAAGATCGTCTGGAGCGAGACGCCGTTCGCCGAGCTGATCCCCTCGCTCCAGACCAAACGCGCCGACTTCATCATCTCCGGCATCTCGGACCGCGCCTCGCGGCGCGAGACGGCCGATTTCGTCGACTATCTCGCGACCGGCCCGCAGTTCTTCGTCATGGCGGAGAGCGTGACCAAGGCCGCGACCGATCTCTGCGGCAAGAAGGTCGGCACCACGCGCAGCACCAGTTTCCCGGTCGAGATCGAGAAGTGGAGCAAGCAGAATTGCGAGGCGGTCGGCAAGCCGGCCATCCAGTACGTCCCGGGCGAGAACTCGATCGACGTCCGCAACCAGCTCAAGCAGGGCCGCGTCGACGCCGCCGTGCAGGGCAGCGAGACGCTGCCTTATGCGCAGACGCAGGAGCCCGGCAAATACCGCGTCGTTGGCGAGCAGTTGTCCACCGGCTATCAAGGCATCATGTTCCGCAAGGACGATGCAGCCTTGCGCGAAGTGGTGACGGAGAAGCTCACCGGCATGATCGCCGACGGCTCCTACAAGGCCGTGCTCGACAAATGGGGTCTGGGGGCGAATGCGGTCGCCCAGCCCATGCTGAACGCGGCGCCGCAATGAAGCCGGCACCGGCACTCGCGGAGGGTTTTCCCGATCTGTCGGGGATGCGGATCGCGCGCGAGCCGCACTGGTTTCGCTGGCTCAGCGCAGCCCTGATCGTCCTGGTGCTGGCGGCGATCGGGCGCGCCTTTGCAGGCGGCCAGATCGAATGGTCCTATGTCAGCCGCTTCCTGACCGCCAAGGTGATCCTCGAAGGCATCGTCAACACCATGGTGATGGCCGTGCTGGCGATGGCGCTCGGCATCTTCCTCGGTATCGTCGTCGCGATCATGCGGTTGTCGCCCAATCCGGTGCTGAAGACGGTCGCGGCCGGCTACACCTGGCTGTTCCGCGGCACGCCGCTGATCCTGCAACTGCTGCTGTGGTTCAATCTCGCGCTGGTATTCCCGACCATCGGCATCCCCGGCCTGTGGAGCGCGCGCGCCGTCGACGTCATGACGCCATTCCTCGCCGCGCTGCTCGGACTCGGCATCAACCAGGGCGCCTATACCTCCGAGGTGATGCGTGCCGGCATGCTGTCGGTCGACATCGGGCAATATGAGGCGGCGCAGGCGATCGGCATGGGACGGCTGCGCGCGTTGCGCCGCATCATCCTGCCGCAGGCGATGCGCGTGGTGATCCCGCCGCTCGGCAACGAGTTCATCGGCATGGTGAAGGCGACCTCGCTCGCGAGCGTGATCCAGTATCCGGAAGTGCTGCATAACGCAGAGAACATCTACTRCGCCAATTCCCGCGTGATCGAGCTCCTGATCGTCGCCGGGCTCTGGTACCTGCTCGTCGTCTCGATCCTGACGCCGCTCCAGATGCTGCTCGAACGCCGTTTTGCACGCGGCACATTGCGGTTGGCGCGATGACAAAACCGCTCGTCGCGATCCGCTCCGTCAGCAAGAGTTTTGGAGAGTTTCAGGCTCTCAAGAACATCTCGCTCGACATCTGGCCCGGCGAGGTGATGTGTCTGATCGGCGCCTCCGGCTCGGGCAAGACCACGCTGCTCCGCTGCATCAACCAGCTCGCCGCGATCGATGCCGGCGGCATCTGGCTCGACGGCGAGCTGCTGGGGGTGCGCGAGCAGAACGGACGGCTGCATCGCCTGACCGAGCGCCAGATCGGTCGGCAGCGGCTGAAGACCGGCATGGTGTTCCAGCGCTTCAATTTGTTTCCGCACAAGACCGCGCTGGAGAACATCACCGAAGGCCCGCTCCAGGTGCAGGGCCGCAAATTCGATGAGGTGCGCGCCGAGGCGCTCGAGCTGCTCAGGCGCGTCGGGCTCGCGACCAAGGCAGACTCCTATCCCGCGCAACTCTCCGGCGGCCAGCAGCAGCGCGTGGCGATTGCCCGCGCGCTCGCCATGAAACCGATGCTGATGCTGTTCGACGAGCCGACCAGCGCACTCGACCCGGAGCTGGTCGGCGAGGTGCTCGCGGTGATGAAGGAGCTGGCGAAGAGCGGCATGACCATGATGGTGGTGACGCACGAGCTCGGCTTCGCCCGCGAGGTCGCCGACCGTGTCGTCTACATGGACCAGGGCGCGATCGTCGAGCAGGGCCGCGCCTCCGACGTGTTGGGCGCGCCGCGCGAGGAGCGCACCAGGGCATTTCTTTCGGCAGTGATCTGAATGGGGGCGTTTCGATGATCAGACTTCTTCTTGCGACGGCGCTGGCGTGCGCCACAACGGCTTCGGCAATGGCGATCGACTTGCCGGCCGAGATCGCCAAGCGCGGCAGCATCAAGGTCGCGATCGTGCCGAACTATCCGCCGATGGAGTTCCGCGATCCCGCCACCAGCGCGCTGTCCGGCTTCGATGTCGAGCTCGGCGAGGCGATCGGCCGCAAGCTCGGAGTCAAGATCGAGTGGCAGGAGACCAGCTTCGACCAGTTCATGCCGTCGATCTCGACCGGCCGCGTCGATGCGATCCTTTCGGGCTTCACGGACTACGCGAGCCGGCATGAGACGGCGAGCTTCATCGACTATCTCAAAAGCGGTCCGAACTTCTTCGTGCAGCAGTCGCGCGCGGCCGAGTTCAAGGACATGGCCGCGCTCTGCGGCAAGAAGGTTGGCGCCAGCCGTCGCACCAAGTTTCCGGCCGAGATCGCGGCCTGGAGCGAGAAGAACTGCGGTAGCGCTCCGATCGTCTTCGTCGGCACCGACGGCTCGGCCGATGCCCGCACCCAGCTCAAGCAGGGCCGCATCGACGCCGCCGTGCAGGGCAACGAGACGCTGCCTTACATCATGGACCTCGAGCCCGGCGCGTATGCGCCGGTCGGCACGCCGATCTCGCAGCAATTCACCGGCATCGCCCTGCCGGTCAAGGAAAAGGCGCTTCAGCAGGCCATGCTGGAGGCAGTCGACGCGCTGATTGCCGACGGCACCTATCGTACCCTGCTCGCCAAGTGGAAACTGAGCGACAACGCAATAGAGAAGGCGACCATCAATGCTGGACAGTAAGGCACTCCAGAGCATCCCGCTCGTTCCGGCCAACACTGCGGATCCCGCGCCGGAATACCCGTGGCCGAAGCCGTACAATTCGGCGATGTTCCTGTCGTTCGACGTGGACGCGGAAAGCGCCTGGACCAGCAAGGATGCGGTGCACGCGCAGCGGCTCATCACCATGAGCTATGGCGGCTACGAGGCGCGCGTCGGCACGCCGAAGCTGCTGGAGCTGCTCGACCAACTCGACCTCAAGGCGACGTTCTTCGTCACGGGATGGTCGGTCGATGCGCATCCGGCGATGGCCGAATCCATCCTCAAGGCCGGCCACGAGATCGGTCATCACGGCTATCACCATCTGCTGCCCGATCCCGGCGATCCCTGGATCGAGGAGGAACTGGAGCGCGGCTTCGAGGCGCTGAAGCGCCGGCTTGGCGTCAGGCCGACCGGCTATCGTGCGCCCTATGGCGAGTTCACGGAGGAGCTGCGCGCAGCACTGGTGCGCCATGGCATCGTCTACACCTCGTCGTTTCGCGACGACGTCAGGCCCTATCGCCATCGCCTCGCCGACGGCAAGCCCGGCACGATCGAGCTGCCGGTGACCGCGAGCTATGACGACTGGATGCACGGCCTCTCGGCCCGTTTCAGCCCGCGCTCGATCTTCCCCAAGGAGCATGTGCTCTCGATCTGGAAGGACGAACTCGATGAGGTGCGCGACTGGGGTGCGATGGTGACGACGGTGCTGCACCCGCAATGCAGCGGCCGTCCGATGCGGCTGCGCCTGCTGCGCGAATTCCTGACCTACGCAAAGTCGTGCCCTGACGTCTGGATCACCACCGGCGAGAAGATCGCGGAAAACTTCCTGCGCCACGAGGCCGGTAACCGCTAGGCAATGCCATGACCCGCATCCTCGTCATCAATCCGAACTCCTCCGCGTCGGTGACGGCGGCGATCGACGATGCGGTCACGCCGCTGCGAATCGCCGGCGGACCGGAGATCGAGGTGGTCGGCCTCGCCGAGGGGCCGCCCGGGATCAGCTCGCAACGCGATGCCGACAGCGTCGTGATGCCGCTGGTCAACCGCGTCACGCGCGATGATGCCGATGCCTTCGTGCTGGCCTGCTTCAGCGATCCCGGCCTGCATGCGGTGCGCGAGGCGGCAGGCCGCCGTCCGGTGATGGGGATCGCGGAATGCGGCATCTTTCGCGCGCTGATGCTGGGCGAACGTTTCGGTGTCATCGCGCTGTCGCCGTCGAGCATCCGCCGCCAGCAGCGCATGGCGCGGCTGATGGGCGTCGATAGCCGCTATGCCGGAAGCTGGTCGGTCGGCGCGAGCGCGGCGGAAACGGCGGGCGCGGACATCCGCGGCCGGTTGATCGAAGCCGGCCGCGCGCTGGTCACGCAATGCCGCGCCGACGTCGTGGTGATGGGCTGCGCCGGCATGGCGTCGCATCGCGCGGCGATTGCGGAGGCGATCGGCGTGCCGGTCGTCGAGCCGGCGCAGCAGGCCGTCGCAGCCGCGATCGGTGCAGTTTTGTTGAACACATAAGATCCTTCAGGAGCCTCTTGTAATGCCCGTCTCCCGCCGCTCGCTCCTCAAGGCCGCCGCAGCAATGCCGGCGCTGTCGTTCCCGGGCATCGTCCGCGCCGAATCCCAGACCACGCTGCGCTTCATCCCCGTCATCGATCTCGCCTTCGTCGATCCCATCTATTCGACCGCGCAGGTGTCGCGAAACCACGGCTTCATGGTCTACGACACGCTCTACGGCATGAGCTCCTCGCTCCAGGTCTCGCCGCAGATGCTGTCGGGCCAGGCCATCTCCGGCGACCAACTGCAATGGGACCTCACCCTGCGTGACAGCCTGTTCTGGCACGACGGCGAGCGCGTGCTGGCGCGCGATTGCGTTGCGAGCATCCGCCGCTGGGCCGCTCGCGACGGGTTTGGCGGCGAGCTGATCGAGGCGACGGCAGAACTGTCGGCCGCTGACGACCGCACCATCCGCTTCCGCCTCAAGCGTCCGTTCCCGCTGCTGCCGCAGGCGCTCGGCAAGGCCGCGATCAACCCCTGCTTCATGATGCCCGAGCGGCTGGCGAGCCAGGATCCGTTCAAGCCGTTGACCGAAGTGATCGGCAGCGGCCCGTTCCGCTATCTCGCCGACGAGCGCGTGCAGGGCGCCCGCAACGCCTATGCCAAGTTCGATCGCTATCAGCCGCGCAGCGACGGCAAGCCGGATTGGACCGCGGGCCCGAAGATCGTCCATTACGACCGGGTGGTCTGGACCACCACGCCCGATGCTGGCACCGGCGTCGCCGCGCTCCAGACCGGCGAGCAGGACTGGCAGGAAACCACGCCGCACGATCTGCTTCCCGTCATCAAGGCCGCCGGCGACATCGAGACGCGCATCCTCGACCCCCGCGGCTACGCCTGCATGCTGCGCCTCAATCACCTCCAGCCGCCGTTCGACAATCCCGCGATCCGCCGTGCGCTGCTGGGTGCGATCGATCAGTCCGCCTTCATGACCGCGGTTGCCGGCACCGATCCGGCCTTCCAGGTCTCGCCAATCGGCTACTTCGCGCCGGGCACGCCGATGGCCAGCGACGTCGGTCTCGACGTCTTCCGCGGGCCGCGCGATTACGCCAAGGTCAAGGCGGATCTGAAGGCCGCTGGCTACAACGGCGAGAAGATCGTGCTGCTCGTCCCCACCAATTCGCTGGCGCAAAAACCGCTCGGCGAGATCGCCGTCGACAGTCTGCGCAAGGCCGGCATGAACGTCGAATATGCCGGGCTCGATTTCGCCGTCGTGTTGCAGCGCCAGCTCAAGAAGGATCCGATCGGGCAGGGCGGCTGGAGCGCGGCGGTCGGCAACTGGCAGGGCATCGACTGGCTCAACCCGGCCGGCAACACCAACATCCGCGGCGAGGGCAAGGTCGCCGGCTGGTATGCGAGCGAGAAGATGGGGACCTTGCGCAGCCAGTGGCTGGCGGCCGCCGAGCTTGCCGAGCAGCAGCGCATCTGCCGCGAGATCCAGGCGGTGGCATTCGAGGAAATCCCCTATATTCCAATCGGCCTGTACAAGCAGCCGACCGCCTATCGCAAAGCCATCACCGGCATTCTCGACGGCACCGCCGTCTTCTGGAACGTACGCCCCGCATGAGCACCACAGCAATCTTCGGCAGCTATGTGCTGTCACGGAAAGACGGCGCGCAGGACGTGTTGCGCGACCATTGGGTCCTGGTCGAAGGCAAGAAGATCGCCGCGATCACGCGCGACAGGCCGCGTGCGGATCAAACTTACGACCGTCCCGGCCGCTTCGTTCTGCCGGGCCTGCTGAATCTGCACAATCACTGTTTCAGCGAGGCGGTGGCGCGCAGCCACAGCGAGGACGGCAACGGCCGCAAGAACAACCAGAGCATCGTCTACACAGTGCTGCTGCCGCTGACCAAGCGCGGCGCCGATATCTTGTCGGCGGAAGAACGCATGGCGGTCGCGCGGCTCGGCATCCTCCAGCTCCTCAAGGGCGGCGCCACCACGGTGATGGAGCCGTTCCGCAATTCGATCCCCGAGATGTTCGACGCGGCGGAAGAGATGGGCATCCGCTTCTACGGCGCGCCCTATCTCTTCTCCACCTCCGACGCCAAGGCCGGTCCGGACGGCGTGGTTCAGTACTCCGGCGACGACGGCGCCGCCGACATGGCGACGTGGGACGCGCTCTATCAGCGCTGGAACAATCGCGGCGACGGCCGCATCGGCCTCGCGATGAGCCCGCATGCGACCGACACCTGCGGCCCCGACCTGCTGAAGGCCTGCGCCACCCGGGCGCGCGAGCTCGGCGTGCCCATCACGACGCATATGGCGCAGAGCCGTGCCGAGGTCGAGACCATCGGCAAGCGCTATGGCGGCCGCACGCCGGCGCAATATCTCGACTGGCTCGGCCTGCTCGCGCCCGATCTCATGGCGGCGCATTGCATGTTCAGCACCGACGACGACCTCAAGCTGATGGCCGCGCGCGGCATGACCGTGCTGAACTGCCCGCGGGTGTTCGCGCGCGCCGGAATCACCGCGGCGTTCAGCCGGTTCGCAGAGCACGGCGTGCGCACCGTGGTCGGCACCGACGGCTACAACATGGACCTGCTCGGCGAGCTCAACGCCGCCTCGTTGATCTCCAAGGTCACATCCCAGCGTGCCGACGTCGCCAACTCGCCCGAACTGATCGAGGCGAATACGGCGATTGCCGCCGACGTCATCAGGCGGCCGGACCTCGGCCGGATCGAGCCGGGCGCGACCGCCGATCTCACCGTGGTCGATCTCACCCATCCGCATCTCCAGCCGCTGTTCGATCCGCGCCGCGCGCTGATCGCGCTCGCCAACCGCGCCAATATCGACCAGGTCGTGGTCGACGGCCGCGTGCTGGTCGATGCCGGCCGCTATGTCGGCGCGGATGAGGCGGCGATCACAGCGGCAGGCAGCGCTGCGATCGGCAAGATCTGGGACCTGCCGGAGGCGCAGGCCGCGTTCAACGGCTGAGGGTYGCCTTGTAGCTGGCTTTGCGAGCCGGATGGCGTCCGATCTTGGCAGCACAGTGCCCGGCCCCTCACCCGGATTGCTTCGCAATCCGACCTCTCCCCGCGACAGGGCGGGGAGAGGTTAAGACTCGCGGCACGCGACACCCGTTCAGCTGGCCTTTGGAGTGAGGGACGCGCCGCTCTCTCACTCCCTCGCCCCGTTCTTACGGCGAGAGGGTGGGGTGAGGGGCTGTCTCCGCAATCGAAACTCTCGATCTAATCCTCAAACTCCGCGAGCGACTTGCGCATGGTCTCGACCAGATCCAGCGCCACCGGCGAGGGGCTGCGCTGCGCCGGAAAGACCGCGGAGAATTCGAAGTCGATGCGCGGCAGGAAGCGGCGCACGACGACGCCGCGGGTGGAAAATTCCTGCGCGGTGAAGGGATCGCAGATGGCGACGCCAAGGCCTGACGACACCATGCCGCACATGATCTCCGACAGCGTGGTCTCGACCCTGAGCACGCGGCGGACATCGTGGCGATGGAAAACCTGGTCGACCAGGTGCCGGCTCGACGACCCCGCAGACAGCGAGATGAACGTCTCGCCCTCGAAGTCGCGCGGCTCCAGCACTTCCTTCTCCGTGAGGCGGTGACCGGTCGGCAGCACCGCGACGCGCGCCGGCGCTGGCAGCCTTTGGCTCGGCAGGCCGGAATGCGCGATCGGCACCTCGGCAAAGCCGACGTCGCACTGATTGTTCAGCACCCAGTCGACCACGATCGGCGAGATCACGCCGAAGAAGGCAAGGTTGAGGTTCGGCCGCTCCTTCAGAAAGTGACCGGTAAGCCGTGGCAGATAGCCGTTCGACAGCGCTGGCAGTGCTGCAATTCGCAATGAGCCGGTGCGGCGGCCGCGGATTTCTTCCGCCGCTGCGGTGATGCGTTCGAGTCCGACGAAGGAGCGCTCCACTTCGGTATAGAGCGCCATCGCCGCGGCGGTCGGCACGAGGCCGGTGCCGCGCCGTTCGAACAACTCCATCTTCAACAGCGCCTGGAGGTCGCGCAGCAACCGGCTGACCGCCGGCTGCGTCACGGTCATCAGCGCCGCCGCCTCGGTCACGCTGCCGGTCAGCATCGTCGCGCGGAAGGCCTCCACCTGCCGGGAATTGATCCGGGCCATCCCAAATTCCATTCATAACATTTAGGCATGCAGAGGGTGCCATTATTCATTGGACGATGGAAGCTCGGGTTTGCGATCTTTTTCATCAGGACTGGAGACAGCCCGCTTTTTCGGCAGATTGGAGGGGTTCAAACCTCCGGATCGCGTCAAAACCGCCGACCAGGGGCCGGAGCCCTGATCGGGGAGGCGTTTGCGCGGAAGGAAATGCGGCAACGCGCTTCAGCCAGCGAGACTCGTCGGCACGTCAGCTCATTCCGGTATTGGAGATCGGTCCACATGAAGACTCTTCGCCTTCTGACAGCGGTCAGCATCGCGGCGCTCATTGCCGCCCCGTCGGTCGCCTCGGCCCAGCAGAAAACCCTCTATGTCGCCGGCTACGGCGGCTCGTTCGAGAAGACCATCCGCGACGAGGTGATCCCCGCCTTCGAGAAGCAAAACGGCGTCAAGGTCGAATACGTCGCCGGCAACTCCACCGACACGCTGGCAAAGCTCCAGGCCCAGAAGGGCAACCAGCAGATCGACGTCGCCATTGTCGATGACGGCCCGATGTACCAGGCGATCCAGCTCGGCTTCTGCGGCAAGCTCGACGGGGTGCCGGCCGACCTCTACGACACCGCACGCTTCAAGGACGATCGCGCGGTGGCGATCGGCATCGTCGCCACCGGCCTGATGTACAACACCAAGGTGTTTGCCGAGAAGGGCTGGGCGCCGCCGACCTCGTGGAACGATCTGAAGGACACGAAATACGCCAAGCAGCTCGTCATCCCGCCGATCAACAACACCTACGGTCTCGAAGCGCTGGTCATGCTGTCGAAGATGAATGGCGGCGGCGAGTCCAACGTCGATTCCGGTTTCAAGATCTTCAAGGAGCAGATCAATCCGAACGTGCTCGCCTATGAGCCGTCACCCGGCAAGATGACCGAGCTGTTCCAGTCCGGCCAGGCCGTGATCGCGGTGTGGGGCACCGGCCGCGTGCAGAGCTTTGCCAATACCGGCTTCCCCGTCGACTTCGTCTACCCGAAGGAAGGCGCCGCGACGCTGCTGACGACGGCGTGTCCGATCACGAAGCCCAATGCCTCGCCGCTTGCCGGGAGCTTCATCAAGATGCTGCTCGACCCAAAAATCCAGCTCGTGCTGCTGAAGGACTACGGCTACGGCCCGGTGCTGAAATCGCTGGTGGTACCGCCGGAGCTCGGCAAGATGGCGCCGATCGGCGAGCGCGCGGCAAAGCTCTATAATCCGGACTGGACGGTCATCAACGAGAAGCGCGAGGAGTGGACCAAGCGCTGGAACCGCGAGGTCGAACGCTGATCGGTCATAGCGGAGACAGTGCCATGGCCTATCTCGAGCTCGATCGGGTCGGCAAGCAGTTCGGGGCGCAGACTGTGGTCGACGACTTCAGTCTGGCGGTGGGGAAGGGGGAATTCGTCTCCTTCCTCGGCCCCTCCGGCTGCGGCAAGACCACGACCCTTCAGATGATCGCGGGCTTCCTCGATCCCACGCGCGGCGCGATCCGGCTGGAGGGCAAGGACCTGGCCGCGATCCATCCCGCCAAGCGCGGGCTCGGCATCGTGTTCCAGAGCTACGCGCTGTTTCCGCACATGACCGCGGCCGAGAACGTCGCCTTTGGCCTCGAGATGCGGAACGTGCCACGCGCCGAGCGGACCGAGCGCGTCCGCTCCGCGCTCGCGATGGTCGGCCTCGCCGGCTATGAGGACCGCCATCCGCGCCGCATGTCCGGCGGACAGCAGCAGCGCGTGGCGCTGGCGCGCGCGCTGGTGATCAAGCCGAGCGTGCTGCTGCTCGACGAGCCGCTGTCCAACCTCGACGCCAAGCTGCGTGAGGAGATGCAGATCGAGCTGCGCCAGATCCAGCGCACCATCGGCACCACCACGATCCTGGTCACCCACGACCAGAACGAGGCGATGTCGCTGTCCGACCGCATCGTGGTGATGAGCCAGGGCAAGATCGAGCAGATCGGCACGCCGCAGGAGACCTACGAGCGTCCGGCCTCGGCCTTCGTCTCGCAGTTCTTGGGCAAGACCAACGATTTTGCCGCGACGGTCGATCGGACCGCGACGCCCGCGAAGCTGGTGGCGGGCTCCTGGAGCGCGCCGGCGCCGGCCGGTCTCAGTGGCCCCGTGACGGTCAGCATTCGCCCTGAACGTATTGGCTTTGGCGACGCGGGGCTCAACGCAAAAATCGTCATGCGCATCTTCCAGGGCAATCATTGGCTATTCCAGTGCGACAGCGAATGCGGCCCGGCGATCGTGATCCGCCAGAATGACGGTGAGCGGCAGCCGGCCGAAGGCGAGGCGGTCCGCCTTGCCTGGCGGCCGGAGGACATGAGCGTGCGCACTGGGGTTGCCGCATGAGCGCGGTCGCGGCCACGGCTCCGCAGGGTACCGCCGAGAAGCGCAATGCGCGCGCGCCATGGGCGCTCACCGCACCCGCCTTGATGCTGTTCGTCGGCGTGCTGCTGATCCCGCTGGCGATGACGGTGATGCTGTCGTTCCACGATTGGGGCCAGTACAAGGGCATCGAGCCGGTCTTCATCCTCAAGAACTGGCGCGAGATCGCGACCGATCCCTACTACGCCGAGATGTTCGGGCGGACCTTTCGCATCGCGATCCTGACCACGCTGCTCACCGCATTGTTGGGCGCGCCCGAAGCCTACATCCTCAACCGCATGAGCGGTCGCTGGAAGAGCTTCTTCCTGCTCGTGATCCTCGGGCCGCTCCTGATCTCCGTGGTGGCGCGCACGCTCGGCTGGGCGTTGCTGTTCGGCGGCAACAACGGCCTCGTTAACAAGCTCCTGATGTCGGCCGGGATGATTCGTGCGCCGATTCCGTTCATGTTCACCGAGACCGGCATGGTGATCGCGCTGGCGCATGTGATGATGCCGTTCATGGTGCTGTCGGTGTGGGCGGCGCTGCAGCGTCTCGATCCGCAGATCGAGAACGCCGCGATGTCGCTCGGCGCCGGACCTGTGACCATCATCCGCCGCATCATCATGCCGCAGATCATGCCGGGCGTGCTGTCGGGCGCGATCATCGTGTTCTCGCTCTCGGCCAGTGCCTTCGCGACGCCTGCGATCATCGGCGGCCGCCGGCTCAAGGTCGCGGCGACGCTCGCCTATGACGAGTTTCTCAACACGCTGGACTGGCCGCTTGGTGCTGCGGTCGCCACGCTGCTGCTGGTGGCGCTGGTTCTGATCGTGGTCGGCAGCAATGCGCTGATCGAGCGGCGCTATGCCGAGGTGTTCCGATGAGAAGGAACGGACCGCTGGCTCTGATCTTCCACACCATCTTCGTCATCGTCATGGTGGCGCCGATCCTGGTGGTCTGCCTCGTCGCCTTCACGCCCGAGGGCTATCTGTCGCTGCCGACCAACGGCTTCTCGCTGCGCTGGTTCAGGACCATCGCCAACTACCCCGAATTCATCCATGCCTTCTGGGTCAGCCTGGGGCTCGGGGCGCTGTCCTCCTTCGTCGCGCTGCTGTTCGCGGTGCCGGCGGCGCTGGCGATCGCGCGCTATCGCTTCCGCGGCCGCGATGCGCTTGCAGCTCTCTTCCTGTCGCCGCTGATGATTCCGCATGTCGTGCTCGGCATCGCCTTCCTGCGCTTCTTCACCTCGGCCGGGATGGGTGGCAGCTTCGCGGCGCTGATCATCGCGCATGTCATCATCGTGTTTCCGTTCGCGCTGCGGCTGACGCTGGCGGCCGCGACCGGCATGGACCTCTCGGTCGAGATGGCCGCGGTCTCGCTCGGCGCCGGCGGCTGGACGCTGTTCCGCCGCGTCACGCTGCCGCTGATCCTGCCCGGCGTCATCAGCGGCTGGGCGCTCGCCTTCATCCAGTCCTTCGACGATTTGACCATGACCGTCTTCCTTGCAGCACCCGGCACCGAGACGCTGCCGGTGCGCATGTTCCTCTATATCCAGGACAACATCGATCCGCTGGTGACGTCGGTCTCGGCCTGCGTGATCGCGATCACCATGACCGCCCTCATTCTGCTCGACCGCTTCTACGGGCTCGACCGTGTGCTCGCCGGCAAGGGCGATACGGGACGATAGGAGAACTCATGTCAGGGGATTACGACGTCGCCGTCGTCGGCGGCGGATTGCTCGGCTCCGCCATTGCCTGGGGCCTCGGCCGGCTCGGCAAGAGCGTCGCCGTGCTCGACGAAGGCGACATCACCAAGCGCGCCTCGCGCGCGAACTTTGCGCTGGTCTGGGTGCAGAGCAAGGGGCTGGGCATGCCGGCCTATACGGTCTGGACCGTGCAGGCGTCACAGGCGTGGAGCCGGCTTGCCGCGGAGCTGAAGCAACAGACCGGCCTCGATGTCTCGCTCCAACAGAACGGCGGCTTTCATCTCACGCTCGGCGAGGACGAATTCGGCCAGCGCACTGAACTCGTCAAGCGCATGCACAACCAGGCCGGTGCGGCCGACTACAAGATGGAGATGCTCTCCGCATCCGAGGTGAAGAAGGCGTTGCCGCTGATCGGGCCGGAAGTCTCCGGCGGCAGTTTTTGTCCGCTCGATGGTCACGTCAATTCGCTGCGCACGTTTCGTGCTTTCCACACCGGCTTTAGGGCATTCGGCATCGATTATTTTCCGGAGCGTCCGGTTTCGGCGATCAGCAAGAGCGGCGGTGAGTTCCACCTCACCACGCCGAAGGGCGAGCTCCGCGCCGCCAAGATCGTGCTCGCGGCCGGCAATGCCAACCAGACGTTGGCGCCGAAGGTCGGCCTCTACGCGCCGATGGGGCCGACCCGCGGCCAGATCGTGGTGACCGAACGCACCATGCCGTTCCTGCCGCATCCTTTGACCACGATCCGCCAGACCGACGAGGGCACGGTGATGATCGGCGACAGCAAGGAAGATGAGCTCGACGACCGCGCGCTGAAGCATTCGATCAGCGGCGTGATGGCCGATCGCGCGCAGCGCATGTTCCCGCATCTGGCGCGGCTCAACGTGGTCAGGAGCTGGGCCGGCATCCGCGTCATGCCGCAGGACGGCTTTCCGATCTATGACCAGTCGGAGACGCATCCCGGTGCCTTCGTCGCCTGCTGCCATTCCGGCGTGACGCTCGCCTCCAACCACGCCTTCGAGATCGCGCGCATGGTCGCAGCTGGCGCGCTCGAGCCGGAGCTGGTCGGGGCGTTCTCGGCAAGCCGTTTTGCGAGCGATCGCGCTGCGAACAACAGCGGCTACTAGAGATATCAAGGAGCCAAGAGGCATCCCATGTTTAGACGATCCGAACAGGACAAACGCCCGCAAGTGCAGATCTTCGTCGATGGCGTTGCCGTCGCGGCGCGACAGGGCGACACCGTTTCCGCTGCGCTGCTGGCCTCGAGCTGCGACGCACGGCGTTCGACCGCGGTGAGCGGCGCGCCGCGGCTGCCCTATTGCATGATGGGCGTGTGCTTCGACTGCCTCGTCACCATCGATGGCGTCGGCAATCGCCAGGGCTGCCTGGTGCCGGTCGCCGAGGGCATGCAGATCGAGATCCAGAAGGGCAAGCGGGAGATCGGAAAATGACCATGGCTCCCAAGCGCGAAGATTACGATGTGGTGGTGATTGGCGCCGGTCCCGCTGGGCTTGCTGCTGCCGCGACATCCGCCGAAGCCGGCTTGTCGACGCTGCTGCTCGACGAGAACATCGGCCCTGGCGGCCAGGTGTTCCGCGCCATTTCTTCGACGCCGGTGACCGAGCGCGATCAGCTCGGCGCCGACTATTGGGTCGGTGCTGACCTCGTGCAGTCGCTGCGCGCGAGCAATGCCGAGGTCATTCATCGCGCCACGGTCTGGAGCCTCGACCGCAATCTCGACATCGCCGTCTCCATCGGCGGCGCCTCGGCCTTCGTCAAGGCGAAGCGAGTGATCCTTGCGACCGGCGCGCTGGAGCGGCCGTTCCCGATTCCCGGTTGGACGCTGCCGGGCGTGATGACCGCGGGTGCCGCGCAGACCATGCTGAAATCGTCGGCGCTGGTGCCGGACGGACGCACCGTGATCGCGGGGCAGGGGCCGCTGCTCTGGCTGCTTGCCGCGCAGATCCTTCGTCTCGGCGGCCGCATCGACCGCATCCTCGACACCACCGAGCGCGGGAATTATTTTGCAGCGCTGCCGCACGCCTTCGCCTTCCTGACTTCGCCTTATTTCACCAAGGGCCTGTCGATGATGCGCGAGGTGAAGGCGAAGGTGCAGGTCGTCTCCGGCGTCACCGAGCTTGCAGCGTCCGGTGACGGCCAGCTCGCGAGCGTGAGCTATGTCGCGGGCGGCAAGCGTGAGACCATTCCTGCGGATCTGTTGCTGCTGCATCAGGGCGTCGTGCCCAACGTCAATCTGGCGATGGCGGCCGGAATCGAACACCGCTGGGACGAGCTGCAATTGTGCTGGTCGCCGGTGCTCGATGCGAGCGGCAATTCGTCGGTCGCCGGCATTGCGATTGCCGGCGATGGCGCCGGCATCGGCGGTGCCAATGCCGCCGTCGTCCGCGGCCGCGTCGCGGCGCGCGCGGCGGTGGAGGCGTTGGCGCCCGCGGCTGCTGCGAAGCTCCCGGCAATGGCGGCGCTCCGCGCCGATCTTGCCAAGGCCGAGCGCGGCCGCGTCTTCCTCGACACGCTGTTCCGCCCCGCGCCGCAGTTCCGCATTCCCTCGGGCAACACTATTGTCTGCCGCTGCGAGGAAGTGACAGCAAAGGACGTTCTCGATTCTGTCGCGATCGGTGCGACCGGGCCGAACCAGCTCAAGGCCTATCGCCGCACCGGCATGGGGCCGTGCCAGGGCCGGCTCTGCGGCCTCACCGTCACCGAGCTGATGGCGCAGGCGCGGGCCAAGAGCCCGCAGGAGATCGGCTATTACCGGCTGCGCGCGCCGGTGAAGCCGATCACGCTCGCCGAACTCGCCGCCGTTCCGAAGAGCGAAGACGACATCAAGGCGGTGGTGCGCGGATGACCAAAAACGTGGATGCGATCGTCATTGGCGGCGGCATCCACGGATGCTCGACGGCGCTGCATCTGTGCCTTGCCGGCCTGAAGCCGGTGCTGATCGAGAAGGACTATGCCGGCCGGCACGCCTCCGGCGTCAACGCCGGCGGTGTGCGCCAACTCGCACGCCACATCCCCGAAATTCCGCTCTCGATCCGCTCGATGGGAATCTGGGAGAAGATTTCAGAGCTCGTCGACGACGATTGCAGCTTTGAGAGCTATGGCCAGGTCCTGGTTGCGGAGAACGAGGACGAGCTTGCGGTCTGCCGCGCCCGCGTCGCCGAGCTGAACGCGCTCGGCTTCACCCACGAGGAACTGATCGACGCGACTGAACTACGTCGGCTGGTGCCGGCGGTGGCCGAGACCTGTCCGGGCGGCGTGGTGTCGCGCCGCGACGGCGCGGCCAATCCGGCGCAGACCACGACCGCGTTCCGGCGCAAGGCCGAACAGCTCGGTGCCAGTGTTCGCGAGGGCGTGGCCGCCAGCAACATCCGGTACAGCGATGGCCTCTGGCACGTCGATGTCGGCACCGAGAGTTTTGCCGCGCCGGTGCTGGTCAACGCGGCCGGCGCCTGGGCCGGAAAGATCGCGGCTGCGCTCGGCGAGCCGGTGCCGGTCGAGACCGTGGCGCCGATGCTGATGATCACCTCGCGCGTGCCGCACTTCATCGATCCCGTCGTGATCCTGCGCGGGCGAAAGCTCTCCTTCAAGCAATTCAAGAACGGCACCGTGCTGATCGGCGGCGGCCATCTGGCGACGCCCTATCAGGACCGCAACGAGACTGTGCTGGACTGGAAGAGCCTTGCGACCAGCGCCCGCACCGTGTTCGAGCTGTTTCCGGTGATGCGCAGCGCGACGATCGTGCGCGCCTGGGCCGGCATCGAAGCCAAGATGAAGGACGATATCCCCGTGTTCGGGCCGAGCTCCCGTCACAAGGGCCTCTATCACCAGTTCGGCTTCTCGCTGCACGGCTTCCAGCTCGGCCCCGGCGCCGGCGCCGTGATGGCGGAGCTGATCGTCAACGGCGGCACCCAGACCCGCGTCAGCGATCTCGGCATCGACCGCTTCCATCCCTCCACGCTCTAGCAACAAGAGGACATCATGAGCATCACCCGCAGCATCCGCACGCCCATCATGCACCGCGCCGTCGAAGCCAACGGCTTCGTCTTCCTCGGCGGCACCATCGCCGACGACACCTCGGTCTCGATGGGCGACCAGACCCGCAACATCCTCGGCAAGATCGCCGGCTATCTGAAGGAAGCCGGCACCGACAAGTCCCGAATCGTCAGCGCCTCGATCTTCGTCACGGATCTTTCCAAGAAGAAGGAGATGGACGCGGCCTGGACCGAATTCTTCGGCGACAATCTGCCCACCCGCGCCACCGTCGGCGTCGCCGATCTCGGCGGCAGTGCGCTGATCGAGGTGGTGGTCACCGCGCTCAAGGGCTGACCCGGTCAGTCCGATCTGGCGAACATCCCGACCAGGGTCTCGCGCAGCCAGCGCTGCGCGGGCACCGTGTCGTTGCGCTGGTGCCAGAACAGGCTGACGATGCGCGGCGGCGCCTGGAGCGGAAGCGGCATCGCGTGCAGCAACGGCGCATGGCGGGACTGCGAGCGCAGATCGCGCGGCAGCACGGCGATAAGGTCGGACTGCCGCACGATCTCGTAGGCGGCGCTGTAATGATTGACGGTCGCGACCACGTTACGCGACAGCCCGCGCGAGGCGAGGAACAGGTCGTAGGACGGCAGGGTCTTTCCGGCGAGGCTCACGTCGACATGCCCTGCGTTGAGGAAGGCGCGTGTGCTCAGCCGCTTGTTGACGGCGAGCGGATGATGGCGCCGCATGAAGCAGGCATAGTCGACGGTCCACAGCGAGCGTGAGCGAATGGCGGCCGGCTGCTGCGCCTCGTTGACATAGACGCTCAACACGCAGTCGACCCGGTTGTCCTCGAGCTGGTCGGCGATCTCCAGGATGGTGTTGGGTACGGTATGAACGCGTGCCTTCGGCGCCGTCTCACTGAGATGGTTCAGCAGGTTCGGCATCACCAGCGAGGCCACATAATCCGACATCGACAGGGTGAACTCGGTCTGCGCGCGGCCGGGATCGAACACCTGTCCGTCGAGCGCTCCGCGCACGCTCTCGAGCGCCTCGCCGATCGGCTCCCACAGCACCACGGCGCGCTGGGTCGGACGGATCCCGGTGCCCGACCTCACGAACAGGGGATCGCCGAGCGCGTCCCGCAACCGCGCCAGCGCGTTGCTGACCGCGGGCTGCGTCATCGTCAGCGCGTTGGCGGCGCGGGTGACGCTGCCCTCGGTCATCAGTGCCTCGAAGACTTTCAGGAGGTTGAGGTCGAGCGCGCGGAACGACACGAGATCATTCACCATGGTGATATATTAGATCATCATTATAAATTATGACGATAATGTCACTTTGTCTATGGTTCCCTCCCGAACGACACGCGGCGCGCCGGGGCCGTCAAATCGAGGGGGACTTTCATGTCGATGATATCGGCGCGCATCGAGCGCCTTCCGTTCGCACGCTTCCACAAGCATCTGCTGCTGATGGGCGGGCTCGGCTACATGTTCGACGCGATGGACGCGGCGGTGCTGGCCTTCATCCTGCCGGTGCTGCGCACCGCATGGAATCTGTCGAGCGTCCAGATCGGCGTGCTCGGCAGCAGCACCTATATCGGCTTCCTGTTCGGCGCCTTGCTGGCGGGCACGCTGGGCGACCTGATCGGCCGCCGCGCGGTGATGATGTCGGCGCTGGCGCTCTACTGCGCAGCATCGATCGTGAGTGCGATGGTCGATACCTGGCCGTCCTTCTTCGTCGCCCGCGTCGTTGCCGGCATGGGCACCGGCGCGGAGAGCGCGATCATCGCGCCCTATCTGGCTGAATTCGTGGCGCGGCGCTTCCGCGGCAGCTTTACCGGCGCGCTGGCCGGCTTCTTCTCCTTCGGTTTCGTCGCTGCCGCCTTGCTCGGTTACTTCATCGTTCCCGCCTACGAGAACGGCTGGCGCATCGTGCTGGTGATCACGGCGGTGCCGGTCGTCATGCTGTTGTGGTGGCGGAGGGCCTTGCCGGAATCGCCGCGCTGGCTCGAAACCCGGGGACGGGAGAAGGAAGCCGAAGCCGTGCTGGACAGGATCGAGGCCGGCTTTGCGCGCGAGGGCCATGTCCTGCCGCAGCCGGTCGTCGAGGCCACGGCACCCGCCGGGTCTGCCGGAACACTGCTCGCCAATTTCGCGGCGCTGCTGGCAGGCCGGCAGGCGCGCATCACCATCATGACCTGGATCATGTGGCTTGCGATCACCTTCAGCTATTATTCCTTCTTCGTCTGGATCCCAGGCCTGCTGGTCCAGAACGGCATGAGCATCACCAAGAGCTTCGCCTATTCGATCGCGATCTATTGCGCGCAGATTCCCGGCTATTTCAGCGCCGCGTATTTCAACGAGCGCATCGGCCGGCAGGCGACGATTGCGACCTACATGGTGCTCGGCGGCGCCAGCGCGCTCGGGCTCGCCTTCGCGCAGAGCGACCAGCACATCATGATGGCGGGAATCCTGCTGTCCTTCTTCATGAACGGCACCTATGCGGGCGTCTATGCCTATACCGCCGAAGTGTTTCCGACGGCGGTCAGGACCACTGGCGCCGGGCTCGCTTCCGCGATCGGCCGCATCGGTGCGATCGTCTCGCCGATCCTGGTCGGCTACCTCTATCCCAATTTCGGCTTCGCCGGCGTGTTCGGCCTGACCACCAGTGTGCTGCTGCTAGGCGCGCTCACTGTCGTGCTGATGGGCGTGCCGACGCGCGGCCGTTCGCTGGAAGAGATTGCGGCGGGTGAGGTCGCATGATGCGGACGCAACACCGCGCCGATCCCCTTCTCTGCGCCGTCGCGACCGCGCAGGGCAGGCCGGATCAGCCGGAGGCGCTGTTTGCGGCGCTCGACGAAGCCTTGAAGTCGGCGATCGGGCACAAGCTGTTCACCATCCTGACCTATGACGACGACAGCGGCGAAGCGGCGCGGGTCTATTCCAATCTCCCCGGCCCGTACCCTCCCGGCGGACGCAAGCGCCTGGCGCCAGGCCCGTGGACCGAGGCCGTTCTCGATCGCGGCGACGCCTATATCGGCCGCACGCCGGACGATCTGCGCAACGTCTTTTCCGACCACGCGCTGATCGCCTCGCTCGGCTGCGCCAGCGTGCTCAACATGCCCGTGCGCTGGCGTGGCCGCACGCTCGGCTCGCTCAACCTGCTCCACGAGGCGGAGTGGTACGGCGAGGACGACGTCGCCGCGTGTCTCCCGTTCGCCCAGCTCGCCTTGCCCGCGCTGCTCACACCGTCCTGACCAGACAGGAAATCGCCATGCCCAGCATCCTCCTCAAGAACGCCGCTCTGCTCGATCCGCTCCAGCCGGACTTGTTGGAGGGACATCATGTGCTGGTCGAGGACAATCTGATCAAGGAGGTCTCGGACCGGCCGCTATCGGCGTCCGCGGACCGGACCATCGATCTGAAGGGCAAGACGCTGATGCCCGGCCTGATCGATCTGCATGTGCATGCGGTCGCGGTCGAGCTCAATCTGGCGCAGCAGGTGCACATGCCGAACGTGCTGGTCACGCTGCGCTCGACGCTGCTGTTGCGCGGCATGCTGCGGCGAGGCTTTACCACCGTCCGCGACGCGGGCGGTGCCGGCCATGCGCTGAAGCAGGCCATCGAGACCGGCCTGACCGACGGTCCGCGGCTGTTCGTCTCCGGCCGCGCGCTCAGCCAGACCGGCGGGCACGGCGACATGCGGGCGCGCTCGGATTACCTCGCCAGCGACGCGCCCTGTCCCTGCTGCGTGCGCGTCGGCGCGCTGGCGCGCGTCGCCGACGGTGTCGACGGCGTGCGCAGGGCCGCGCGCGAGGAGCTCCAGATGGGCGCCGACCAGATCAAGATCATGGCGTCCGGCGGCGTCGCATCGCCGACCGATCCGGTCGGCGCCTTCGGCTACTCCGAGGACGAGATCCGCGCCATCGTCGAGGAGGCGCGGGGCCGCCAGACCTACGTGCTCGCCCATGCCTATACCGCGGCGGCGATCGCGCGCGCGGTCCGCTGCGGCGTGCGCACCATCGAGCACGGCAATCTCGTCGACGAGCCGACCGCGCGCCTGATGGCCGAGCAGGGCGCCTATGTGGTGCCGACGCTCGTCACCTATGAGGCGCTGGCCAACGAGGGCGCCCAGTACGGCCTGCCGCCCGAAAGCGTCGCCAAGATCGCTGACGTGCGCGATGCCGGCCTGCGCTCGCTCGAGATCTATCGCAAGGCCGGGGTAAAAATGGGTTTTGGCAGCGATCTGCTTGGACCGTCGCAACGCCTCCAGAGCGACGAGTTCCGCATCCGCGCCGAAATTCTCGGGAGCCGCGAGGTCATCGCCAGCGCGACCGTGGTCGGTGCCGAGGTGCTCGGCATGGAGGGCAAGCTTGGCCGGATCGTGCCCGAGGCTTTTGCCGACCTGCTGGTGGTCGATGGCAACCCGTTGCGTGACGTTGCGTGCCTGCTCGGTCAAGGCGAGCGCATTCCGCTGGTGATGAAGGCGGGCAAGATCCAGTTCGACAGGCTGGCCGCGTAGCGGCGCGCCGTGTCAGATGCCGCTTGATCTCCTGCTTCGGCAGGATTACTGAGCAGCTCCCAATCAGGACATTCGCAGCCATGGACATGACCCCGACCGCAAAGCCGACCTGCCTTGCTCACGGGGAACTCCATGCCTGCTTCGATCATCCTGTCACGCCTGTCATTGTCCACGCCTGACGGCCGCTCTCTCCTTTCCGACATCGACCTGACATTCGGCGCCGAGCGAACCGGCCTGGTCGGTCGCAATGGCGTTGGAAAATCCACGCTGCTCGCCTCTATCACGAGAGAGCACGTTCCTCAGTCAGGACGCGTTCTCGTCAACGGAACCGTTGGCCTGCTGCGCCAGGACGTCCAGCTCCCGGCGGACGCGACGGTGATCGACCTGTTCGGCGCGCGACGAGCGTTGGCGTTGCTTCGACGAGCGGAGCGCGGCGATGCCTCGGCCGAGGACATCGCCGACGTCGACTGGACTCTCGAAACGCGGCTCGCGTCCACGCTCGCGCGCGTGGGGTTCGATCTCGCGCCTGACACGGAGCTGTCCTGCCTGTCGGGCGGCCAGGTCACGCGGGTTCGTCTGGCCGCGCTGGTCTTCGCGCAGCCGGATTTTCTGCTGCTGGACGAGCCCACCAACAATCTCGACCGCGACGGACGCAAGGCCGTGGTCGAGCTGCTCGCCGCCTGGCGCGGCGGCGCGATCGTGGTCAGCCATGACCGGGCATTGCTCGAGACCATGGACGCCATCGTCGAGCTGACGTCGCTCGAGGCTACACGATATGGCGGCAACTGGCGCAGGTACCGCGAACAGAAAGCCGTCGAACTCAGCGCTATCAGGCACGACCTCGCGCATGCCGAAAAGCGCCTGGTCGAGATCGACGGACGGGCGCAGGAGGCAACTGAGCGGAAAGCGCGCAAGGACAGCGGCGGGAAGAAGAAGCGCGCCAAGGGCGACTTGCCGCGCATTCTGGCCGGCGCGCGCAAGGACCGCAGCGAGGATAGCGGCGGAAAGAATGCGCAGATCGCCGAAAGGCGGCGCACGGAGGCGCTTGAGGCGGTCGACGCGGCGCGCCGGCGCATCGAAATTCTTCAGCCGCTATCGGTCAAATTGCCCTCCACGCATCTGCCGGCGGGCAGGGAGGTGCTTTGGCTCGACCGGGTCAGTGCCGGCTATCAGCCGGAGCGGCCGGTCTTGCGCGATCTGTCGCTTGCCATCGTCGGGCCTGAGCGCGTTGCCGTCGTCGGGCCAAACGGCTCCGGCAAGACGACACTGCTGAAACTGATCGCAGGCGAGATGCTTGCTCTGTCGGGCACCGTGCGGGTCAAGCCCGGTTTGGCGCTGTTCGATCAGAGGGTCAGCCTGCTCGATCCCGCGATCTCCATCCTGGAGAATTTTGGGCGTCTCAATCCAAGGGCGGGTGCGAATGAGTGCCATGCCGCACTGGCGCGTTTCATGTTTCGCGCCGATGCGGCACGACAGACTGTCGGAAGCCTGAGCGGCGGGCAGCTGTTTCGTGCAGGCCTGGCTTGCGTGCTGGGCGGCTCAACGCCGCCGTCCCTGCTGATCCTGGACGAGCCGACCAATCATCTGGACATCGAGTCCATCGAAGCCGTCGAGGCGGGCCTGAGGGCCTATGACGGCGCGCTGCTCGTCGTCAGTCATGACGAGGCGTTCTTGCAGGCCATAGGGATCACGCGCCGGCTCGATCTCGCAGGTGACCTTGCGAGGCACCCTGCAAGCGACACGACGCGAATATCATGAGCCGTCTTTGCGAAATTCCTGCGCCAGCCAGTCGCTGAAGGCGCGCACGCGCGGGGTGAGCTGGCGATTCTGGGCATACATCAGCGAAACCGGCGCCGAAGGCGGCGGGCTATCCGGGAGCAAAGCGACCAGGCTTCCACGCGCGAGGTCGTCGGCAATGTGGAAACGCGGCATCTGGGCGATACCCAGGCCCAGCTGTGTCCCCACCAGATAGCTCTCCGGCCCCGTGACCGAGAATGGCGCGGGTAGCGAAAGGTCGTGCAGCTTGCCGTCGATGGCAAACCGCAACGGCTCGATGTCGCCGCTGGACAGCCGGCGCAGCCCGACCATCTGGTGGCGCGCGAGATCGTCGACCGATTTCGGCCGTCCCATGCGTTTCAGATAGGCGGGCGCGGCGCAGGTGATGCGATCGAGCACCGCGAGCCGGCGCGCGATCAGGCCGCTGTCGGCGAGCTCGCCCCAGCGCAGCGCGCAGTCGACGCCTTCGTGGACCAGATCGACCCAGCGGTCGCTTTCGCTCATCGCGATCTCGATGTCGGGATATTGCGCGAAGAACTTTGGCAGGTTCGGCATCAGGAAGTGTCGCGCCAGCGTGCCCTGCACCTCGATGCGCAGCATGCCTCTCGGCTTGGTCCCCGAAAAAGCCCCCTCGGCATCCTCGACGTCCTGGAGAATGGCAAGGCAGCGGCGGTAATAGGCCTCGCCATCAAGCGTCGGGCGGACCACTCGCGTCGTGCGCTGGAGCAGCCGCACGCCGAGCCGGTGCTCCAGCTGGTGGATCACCTGCGTCGCGCTCGAGCGCGGCAGGCCGATGTCGTTTGCGGCTTGGGTGAAGCTGCGGCGCTCGACCACCCGGGTGAACAGCCGCATCGCGTCCAGGCGGTCCATGGCTATTGTTCGCGATGTCAGAACAATGATGCCAATCTATGCCAGATTATCTTTGGCCGCGCAAAGGGCAATTTCCTCCGTGTCAGCCGCAAGGAGCGGCTCGGAACCACGGAGAACGCAAATGTCCAACGCAAACGGAAAAGTCGCAATCGTCACCGGTGGCTCGCGCGGCATTGGCGCTGCGATCGCCGAACGGCTCGCGGGCGACGGCTTTACGGTCGTCATCAACTACGCGGGCGGCGCGGCCGAGGCGGAAGCGCTGGCCGGCAAGATCGAGAAGGCCGGCGGCCGGGCCATCACCGCGCAGGCCGACGTCAGCAACCCCGCCGCGGTTGCGCGCCTGTTCGACATGGCGGACGCCGCTTTCGGTGGTGTCGACGTCCTCGTCAACAATGCCGGCATCATGCGGCTCGCCGCGATCGCCGAGGCCGACGACGCCCTGTTCGACAGCCAGATGGCGATCAACCTGAAGGGCACCTTCAACACGCTGCGTGAGGCCGCGCGCCGGCTGCGCACTGGCGGCCGCATCGTCAACCTGTCCTCGAGCCAGACCGCAATGCTGTCCCCGAGCTATGGCCTCTATGCCGCGACCAAGGCGGCGGTCGAAGCCATGACGCATGTGCTCTCCAAGGAGCTGCGCGGCCGCAACATCACCGTGAATGCCGTAGCGCCGGGACCGACTGCAACAAAGCTGTTTCTCGACGGCAAGACCAAACAGGTGATCGACCACCTCACCAAGCTGGCGCCGCTGGAGCGGCTCGGCCAGCCCACGGACGTCGCTGCCGCAGTCTCGTTCCTCGCCGGTCCCGATGGCGCATGGATCAACGGCCAGGTGCTGCGCACCAATGGCGGGATCATCTGATCCCGCCACACCAGACATCAGCTACGACATCAAAGGAGATATCCCATGACCAAGATTGTTCTGATCACCGGCGCATCCAGCGGCTTTGGCCGCCTCACGGCTGAAGCCTTGGCCAAGGCGGGCCACACCATCTACGGCTCGATGCGCCAGACGAAATCCCGCAACGCAGCCGTCGTGGAGCAGATGGCGGCATTTTCGCGCGACAACAGTGCCGATCTTCGCGCGCTGGAGCTCGACGTGCAATCGCAGGACTCGGTCGATGCCGCGGTCGCGCAAGTGATCGCGGAAGCGGGGAGGATCGACGTCCTGATCCACAATGCCGGCCACATGGTGTTCGGCCCGGCGGAGGCGTTCACGCCGGAGCAATATGCCGAACTCTACGACGTCAACGTGCTGAGCACGCAGCGCGTCAACCGCGCGGTGCTGCCGCATATGCGCCGTCAGAAGCAAGGCCTGCTGGTCTGGATCTCCTCGTCCAGTTCCGCCGGCGGAACGCCGCCCTTTCTCGCGCCTTACTTTGCGGCCAAGGCGGCGATGGATTCGATCGCCGTGCAATATGCCCGCGAGCTGTCGCGCTGGGGCATCGAGACCTCGATCATCGTGCCCGGCGCCTTCACCTCCGGCACCAATCATTTTGCCCATTCGGGCCGTCCCGCCGATGCAGCGCGCGCCGCGGAATACGAGGCCGGTCCGTATCAGGGCTTTGGCGAGCAGGTGCAGAAGGCGTTTGCGGCGATCGTGCCTGAAGATGCCAACGTCGACCTCGTAGCCGAGGCGGTCGTGAATGTCGTCGGCGCACCGTTCGGGAAGCGGCCGTTCCGCGTCCACATCGATCCCACGGAAGACGGCGCCGATGTCGGCTTCACCGTGCTCGACCGCGTCCGCGCCGAGATGCTGCACCGGGTGGGCCTCAGCGATCTCCTGAAGCCCAAAAAGCTGGCCTGACGCGTCAGCCCGCCGCGAGAATTTTCAAAAACCCGACGCCCTGCCCCCAGCGCGTCGGGTGGAATGAATGAGTATCAATCCGTGATCCCAACGCGATTGTTGTGACGCGTGCCGCACCAATTGACCACTCCGGGAAACTACCGCGTCGGAACCGGACTGCGCCGAACTTACGCGCGGCTTATGAAGACGCGCCGCCGCCCGGCTCCAGCGCCTCGCCCATCTCCAGCGGATGGGCCATGGTCTCGTGCAGCGCGTCGCGGTCGAGCTCGCCTTCGGAGATGCTGATGACGACGCAGGCGACGCCGTTGCCGATCAGATTGGTCAGCGCGCGGCATTCGCTCATGAACTTGTCGATGCCGACCAGGATCGCGATCGACTGGATCGGGATATCAGGCACGATCGAGAGCGTGGCGGCGAGCGTGATGAAGCCGGCGCCGGTCACCCCCGAGGCGCCCTTCGAGGTGATCATGGCGATGCCCAAGACGCCGAGCTCCTGCCAGATGGTCAGATGGGTGTTGGTCGCCTGCGCCAGGAACAGCGTCGCCAGCGTCATGTAGATGTTGGTGCCGTCGAGATTGAAGCTGTAGCCGGTCGGGATGACGAGGCCGACCACCGAGCGCGAGGCGCCGAGATGCTCCATCTTCTGGATCATCTGCGGCAGCACCGTCTCCGACGACGAGGTGCCGAGCACGATCAAAAGCTCGTCCTTGATGTAGGCGATGAAACGCAGGATCGAGAAGCCGGCGAGCCGCGCGATCGAGCCCAGCACGATCAGCACGAACAGCATGCTGGTCAGGTAGAACGTGCCGATCAGCGCGGCGAGGTTGAGCAGCGAGCCGAGGCCGTAGGCGCCGACCGTGAATGCCATCGCGCCGAAGGCCCCGACGGGCGCGACACGCACGATGATGCGGATGATGCCGAAGAACATCTTCGCGGCCTTGTCGACGGCGTCGGCGATCGGCTCGCCGGCCTTGCCGAGGAAGGCGATGGCAAAGCCCGACAGGATCGAGATCAGGAGCACCTGGAGCAAATCGCCGCGCGCGATCGCGCCGAGATAGCTGTCGGGGATGATCGCCATCAGATGGGCGACGATGCCTTGCTCCTTGGCCTGTGTGACGTAGGTCGCCACCGACTTCGGATCGATCGTCGCGGGATCGATGTTGAAGCCGTGCCCGGGCTGGAGCACCTCGCCGACCAGCAGGCCGACCGCGAGCGCAACGGTGGAGACCGTCTCGAAATAGATCAGCGACTTCAGGCCGACCCGGCCGACGCGCTTGAGGTCGCCCATCGACGAGATGCCGTGCACCACGGTGCAGAAGATCACCGGCGCGATCATCATCTTGATCAGCGCGATGAAGCCGTCGCCGAGCGGCTTCAGTTCCTTGCCGAGATCGGGATAGAAATAGCCGATGAGCACGCCGAGCGCGATCGCGATCAGGACCTGGATGTAGAGGATCTTGTACCAGGGCTGATGCCGCCGGTGGACGGCTGGCTGGATCGCAATCTGTGTCATAATGTAGGCCCCGGAACGTATTGATCTTGCACGATTTGCATCATGTGACGGGCGCCGCAGAAGCGACAATCACATTTTTGTCTGTTCGCACGAAGATCGATCGCTGCACCGCAATGGGGGGAACATGTCGACGGCAACGGGCTCAGAAGAGCAAGCACGAGGCTATTTTCCGGATTGGAAACTGAAGACCTCCGGCGTGATCATGCCCGAGGAGCGGTTGCCGCTGGGCCAGACCATCGTCGCCGGACTCCAGCACGGCGTCGCGATGTCGGGCGGCACCATCATCGCGCCGCTGCTGATGGGGTTCGATCCGAATGTTGCGGTGCTGTTCTCCGGCATCGGCACGCTGATCTTCTTCGTGGCCGTGGCGGGACGCGTGCCGAGCTATCTCGGCTCGAGCTTCGCCTTCATCGCCGTGGTCATCGCCGCGACCGGCTATGCCGGGCACGGGCCCAACCCGAACCTGCCGATCGCACTCGGCGGCATCATCGGCGCGGGCGTGCTGTACGGCCTGATCGCGCTGATCGTGATGTGGTCGGGCGTCAGTTGGATCGAGCGATTGATGCCGCCAATCGTCACCGGCGCCGTGGTCGCGGCCATCGGCCTCAACCTGGCGCCGGTCGCCGTCAAATCGGTGAGCGCAAGTCCATTCGATACCTGGATCGGGCTGTTGACCGTGCTGATCATCGGCGTGGTCGCCGTGGCGGCGCCGGGGCTCTGGCGGCGCCTGCCGATCATCCTGGGCGCGATCGGCGGATATCTCCTGTATTGGCTCTGCGCCAACGGCCTTGGCTTGGGCAAGCCGATCGACTTCACCCAGCTCTCGGCCGCGCCATGGGTCGGCCTGCCGAGCTTCACCGCGCCCAGCTTCCAGGCCGATGCGATCGTCCTGATCGCGCCGGTCGCGATCATCCTCGTCGCGGAGAATCTCGGTCACATCAAGGCCATCGGCGCGATGACGGGACGGAGCCTCGACGGCTTTCTCGGTCGCGCGCTGCTCGGCGACAGTCTCGCGACCATCGTGTCGGCTTGCGGCGGCGGCACCGGTGTCACCACCTACGCCGAGAACATCGGCGTCATGGCGGCGACGAAGGTCTATTCCACGCTGCTGTTTGCCTTCGCAGCCACAGTATCGATCCTGCTCGGCTTCTCGCCGAAATTCGGCGCGCTGATCCTGTCGATCCCCGGACCCGTCATTGGCGGCCTCTCGATCGTGCTGTTCGGGTTGATCGCCGCGATGGCAGGCCGGATCTGGGTCGAGAACAAGGTGGACTTCGCGAACCCCGCAAACCTGATCACCGTCGCCGTGGCGCTCACCGCCGGCGCCGGCGACCTCACCCTCAAATTCGGCGCGTTCACGATTGGCGGGATCGGCACCGCCACCTTCGGCGCCATCATCCTCTACCAGATCCTGACCTCGCCGCTGGCGCGCCGCGCGGAATGAATCCCAGGGATGCGCCGAGGGGATGGAACAAAACCCGCCTTCCGTCGATGATGAGGCACTCCGGAGAAAAACCATGCCACAAACCGCTCGCTCGACCCAGTTTCCTTCGCGCCTTATCGGGCGATATGTGCTGGTGACCGGTGCCTCCCAGGGCATTGGCCGTGCCGTCGCCATCCGGCTCGCCCAGGAAGGGGCGACGGTTGGCATCAATTATTTCGGTCATCCCGAGCAGGCCGAGGAGACGCTCGTGCTCGCGCGGACCGCGTCGAGCGACCGCGGCCACGGCAAGCTCGATCATGTCGTCGTGCAAGCCGACGTCGGGGTCGAGAAGGAGATCGCATCGATGTTCGAGATGGTCCTGGCCCGCTGGGGGCGTCTCGACTGTCTCGTCAACAATGCCGGCTTCCAGCGGGAATCGCCGAGCGATGCGCTCGACGTCGAAACCTATCGCCGCATCATCGATGTCAATCTCAACGGCGCCGTGCTCTGCGCACAGAAGGCGCTGGCGCATTTCGTCGCGCGCGGCGGAGGCGGCAGCATCATCAACTGCTCGAGCGTGCACCAGATCATTCCGAAGCCTGGCTATCTCGCTTATTCGATCAGCAAGGGCGGCATGGCCAATCTCACGCGCACGCTGGCGCTTGAATTCGCCAGCCGCGGCATCCGCGTCAATGCGGTAGGTCCCGGTGCGATCGACACGCCGATCAATGCGGCATGGACCGGCGATCCCGACAAGCGCGCCAACGTCGCAAGCCATATCCCGCTCGGACGCGTCGGGACGCCGGACGAGATCGCCGCGGTGTTCGCCTTCCTCGCCTCGGATGATGCGAGCTACATCACCGGGCAGACCATCTACGCCTGTGGAGGCCTGACGCTGTTTCCCGAGTTTCGCGAGAACTGGGCGAGCTAGAACGTGGACTTATGGAGGTGTCGCCGACTCAGGCATGTCCGGGCGGACTGTTTCAAAAGTCTGCTGCGACCAGGTCGTAAGACCCTCTGCTGCCGCGGACATACTTCCTGGCCGCGGCGGCACATATCAAGTCGCGGTTGGAATCGAACGCGTTGAGAAAGCTCGATTCGCTCGAATGAGCGCCGGGTTGGATATGTTCCAATGCGCCTTCATTTATGAAAAATGAGGCCTCAATGGCACTGTCGTGTCCCCAAAAATGCACGGCACGCCGCGTCCGGTCATATGAGCGGCTGTGATTTGGAAAATCAATCATGGTTCGAGCCGATCGAGTTGCGTGGCGACATTCGGCTTGCGTAGGTCAGGAACACGGACGCTTCGTCGAGACGCTGACAAGATCCAGCGTCGGAAAATTCTGCGGCGAAGGCAGAAGCGGTGGAGCGATCCGGTCAGGCTTCTCTCAGATGATGATTGGGCAACCGGTTTACAACCCGGTTCGACGCCGATCGTGACAAATAGTTTTTGCCCGGCCTCGCTATTCGGCAGAAGATGACTATATCCAACCATCACCGCGCGCCCCTCGGCTGTTATCGGTGACTGAGAGCATTGCGCTCCCGCCGCGACCAAGAGGCGGTCAATATGTCGGGTTTCCCCGGATCCAGCTTTCGCGAGTGGCTCGTACCCCCGGTGTTGCTGCCGATCTTCTTCGTGCTGCTGATCGCCGTTTCGATGCTCGTTCAATGGTAGTCGGGTTCGGTGCGCCTTCGGATCATTCACGACTCCGGTGCATCAGCATGATGCGTCGCGTGAAGCCTGTGGTCTTGGCGTTGAGCGTTCCGCCGAAATCAGGTCCGGCAGAAACCCAGGTGAGATAGTCGCCAATGCTCGAGATCGATCTCCGCACAGGCCAGCGCCCCGGCAGCACGGAATCGCACGAGGATGCTCTTGCGGCGGAGAATGTCAGCCTGCGGCTGCTCCTGGCGCAGGCCGAGATCAATACGCGGAGTCTGCTTGCCAGGGCGGGCATCGACGCCAAGGCGCGCGAGACGTCCGACAAGCTGCAGCAACTGATCCTTGAAGAGCTGCACCACCGCATCAAGAACACGCTTGCGATCGTCTCCGCCATCGTCTCCCAGAGCCTGCGCAACGTGCAGGGCGTCGAGCAGGCGCAGCAGGCCATCGAGGGCCGGCTGCTGGCACTCGGCCGGGCACATGATCTCCTTGTGCAGGCGAGCTGGTCGAGCGCCGGTCTCGGCGCGGTCGTGCGCAGCGCGGTCAGACCTTTCGACGACCCCGATCAGTCGAAATTCTCGATCTCGGGGCCCGATGTCCAGACGAATTCGGCCGCCGTCATCGCCATCGCGATGACGCTCAATGAGCTTTGCACGAACACAACGAAATATGGCGCCCTTTCGGTCCCGAAGGGGCGCGTCGACCTCGCCTGGACTATCGATCCGCAGACGCAACGCTTGCACCTGACCTGGACTGAAAAGGACGGTCCGCTGGTCCAGCCACCCGCAAAGCGCAGCTTCGGAACCAGGTTGATCGAGACGCTTGGCCGGCAACTCCGGGGCAACGTGCAATTGAGCTACGCGTCCACGGGTTTCGTATACATGTTCGACGCGCCATCGGCTTCTCTCAGTGTCCCGACGGCGTAGCCGGCGTGTGGCAGCGTGAGCGGATCGGTTTCTGCGGTCTGAGGGGCCTCGTTGGAATGCGCGAAAGAGCTGCAGCAAGGGAGCCCTGATGTTCAAATTTCTACAATATCGTGCAAAGGCGGCCGCATATGGCGAACTGGCCAGGAGTTCGCCCGGCAAGGATGACACCCGCAGATTCGAGAAACTACAGGACAGCCTTGCGTCTCGCGCCGATAACGAGCAGGTCCTCGCGGACAATTACGTGGAGGCAGTGAACACCGCGCAGTCGGAACGATCGCGCGGATCGACCCTTGCAATCGAGGAGGAACGTGTTTTGCGCTGTCTCGGCGCGGCCATCATCATGCAATGGAATACGTTGCCGACGACGCTGCAGCGGGAGATCTTCGACACCGCCGGGTCGGTCGGAACACTGCTGGAGACAGCGGCGCTCCGCGGGCAGATCGCCCGATTTCTGCACAAGCACAAGCATGACGTCGGTCCCAACAAGATCTGACGGGTGTCGTGCTTGGGGGCAGGGCAAGCCCGTGCGTGAGCCTTGGCTGCCGGCATTTTTGCACTGACACTCTTCTCATGCCGACCAACTGGCGGCCGGCCGCTCGAAGTCCGCTATCAATTTCACCAGTTCGCTCTGCCGTGCGGCCGTGATCTGGCAAAAACCGGCGGCGCAGACTACATCTGCGCCATGGCAAACCATCCGCTCCAGGATTTCGTCGCCCGGCACGAAAATCTGTTCGTGCTCACCGGGGCCGGCTGCAGCACGAATTCCGGCATTCCCGATTATCGCGACAGCCACGGCAACTGGAAGCGGACCCAGCCGGTCAATTTCCAGGCCTTCATGTCGGAGGAGCACACGCGCCGGCGCTACTGGGCGCGTAGCCTGATCGGATGGCGGCGGTTCGGCCAGGCCCGCCCGAACGCTGCCCATCATGCGCTGGCCCGTCTCGAGGCGAGCGGGCGGTGCGGCATGCTGCTGACCCAGAACGTCGACCGGCTGCACCAATCCGCCGGCCATCGGCAGGTGATCGACCTGCACGGCCGGCTCGATCTGGTCCGCTGCATGGGCTGCGGGGCGAAGACGCCGCGCAACGAATTCCAGGATACGCTTGGCCGCGCCAATGCAGAATGGCTCGCGCTCGATGCCGCGGATGCGCCCGACGGTGACGCCGATCTCGATCACGCGGATTTTTCGTCGTTCAATGTGCCATCTTGCGAATCCTGCGGCGGCATCCTCAAGCCCGACGTCGTGTTCTTCGGCGAGAACGTCCCGCGCGAAATCGTCGCGACCGCGCAGGACCATCTGTCGCAGGCCGACGCCATGCTGGTCGTCGGCTCCTCGCTGATGGTCTATTCCGGCTTCCGCTTCGTGCAGACGGCCGCGCGCCGGGAAATTCCCATCGCGGCGGTCAATCTCGGACGCACCCGCGCCGACGATCTCCTCACGCTCAAGGTCGAGGAGCGCTGCGAAGCGGCGCTTGCATTCCTGCTCTGATCGCGTGCGAGGCGAACACGCCTTGCGTATTGCATGGGTGCCAAGCAGAATAGCCGGGCGCGGCGTTGCCGGCATGCCTGATGGCACGGAAATYGCTGCGTTTTTGTCCCCAGTCTTGACGATCAGCCGGAGAATTTTGGAATGCTTGAGGGAGCCGAGGTGCGGCTTGCCGTCGATATCGGTGGCACGTTCACCGACATCGTTCTGGACATGGGCGAGGTGCGCAAGACGCGCAAGGTGCTGACGACGCCGCAGCGGCCGGAACAGGCGGTGCTGGATGGAATGCGTCTCATTCTGGCCGATGCGCGTGCCCATATCAGCGATATCGACGTCTTCATTCACGGCACCACGCTCGCGACCAACGCCATCATCGAGCGGCGTGGCGCGAAGACGGCGCTGGTCGCGACCGAGGGCTTTCGCGACGTGCTCGATATCGGCACCGAGAGCCGCTACGACCAATACGATCTCACCATCGACAAGCCGAGGCCGCTGGCGCCGCGATCCCTGCGTTTCACCGTGCCCGAGCGCATCGACGCGCACGGCGCCGTCCGTCTCCCGCTCGACGAAGCAGCGGTGCGCGCACTCGCGCCGAAATTGCGCGCGCTGAATGTCGAGAGCGTCGCGATCGCCTTCCTGCACTCCTACGCCAATCCCGAGCATGAGCGGCGTACCGCGGCGATCCTCGGCGAGGAAATGCCCGGCGTTTCGGTTACGATTTCGTCGGCGGTGTGTCCGGAGATCCGCGAATATGAGCGCACCTCCACCGCGGTCGCCAACGCCTATGTGCAACCCCTGATCGACGGCTATCTCGCGCGCATGGCCGAGGCGTTGCTGGTCGAGCAGTTTCGCGGCGCGATCTATCTCGTGACCTCCGGCGGCGGCGTCACCTCGATCGAGACGGCGCGGCGCTTTCCGGTGCGCCTGGTCGAATCCGGGCCGGCCGGCGGCGCGATCTTCGCGGCACAGATCGCCGCGCGCCTCGGTGAGAGCAAGGTGCTGTCCTTCGACATGGGCGGCACCACCGCCAAGATCTGCCTGATCGAGAAATACCAGCCTGAGACCTCGCGCGTGTTCGAGGTCGATCGCGCTGCGCGCTTCCTCAAGGGCTCGGGCCTGCCGGTACGCATTCCCGTGATCGAGATGGTCGAGATCGGCGCCGGCGGCGGTTCGATCGCCCATGTCGACGCGATGAAGCGCGTCACCGTCGGTCCCGAGAGCGCCTCGTCCGAGCCCGGGCCTGCCTGTTACGGCCGCGGCGGCCTGCGCCCGGCCGTGACGGATGCCGATGTCGCGCTCGGCATGATCGATCCCGACGCCTTTGCGGGTGGCACGATCAAGCTCAGCCCGGAGCTGTCGAAACAGGCGCTGCTGCGTGCCGTCGGCGAGCCGCTGGGTCTATCGGCGGAAACCGCGGCCTATGCCGTGCACGAGGTCGTTTGCGAGAACATGGCGAGCGCGGCGCGCGTGCATGCGGTCGAGCGCGGCGCCGTGGTCGGCCAGCACACGCTGATCGCCTTCGGTGGCGCCGCGCCGCTGCACGCAGCGCGCGTTGCCGAGAAGATCGGCGTCTCCCGGGTGATCGTGCCGTCGAACGCCGGTGTCGGCTCGGCCGTCGGCTTCCTCGCGGCCCCGATCGCGTATGAGCTGGTGCGCAGCCGTCACGTCCGGCTCGACGATTTCGACACCGAGGCGGTCTCCGATCTCCTGCAGGAGATGGCGACCGAGGCGCGCGCGCTGGTCGAACCGGGTGCCGCCGGTGCCCCGGTGCGCGAGCGCCGCGCCGCTTTCATGCGCTATGTCGGCCAGGGCCATGAGATCTCGGTCGAGCTGCCGAACCGGCGGCTGACGACGGACGATCTTGCCGGCCTGCGCCAACAGTTCGAGGCCGACTATGCCGGGATGTTCGAGCGGTCAATCCCGGGCGCCGCGATCGAGGTGTTGAGCTGGTCGGTGCTCGCGACCACCGAGGCGCGCAATCCGCCGCGCGTTGCCGACGTGACGCGCAAGCCCGCCGGCAAGGCGTCCGGCAGCCGCAAGTTCTTCGACGGCCGCGCCGGGGAAGTGATCGAGATCCCGCTCTACCGCCGCGAGGACATGGCGCCGGGGGCGACCATTGCGGGCCCTGCGGTGATCGCCGAGGACGAAACCTCGACCTTCGTCTCCACCAGTTTTGACGCCCATATCGACGGTGCCGGCAGCATCGTCATGGAACGGAAGGCGGCCTGACCATGAGCAAGCCAAGTGGCGCGAGCCTGATCGACCTCCAGATCATGTGGCACCGGCTGATCGCCGTGGTCGAGGAGCAGGCGCAGGTGCTGTTGCGCACCGCGTTCAGCCCGATCGTGCGCGAATGCGGGGACCTCTCGGCCGGCGTGTTCGACCTCAGGGGACGGATGCTGGCGCAGGCGGTGACGGGCACGCCCGGCCACGTCAACTCGATGGCGGAATCGGTCAAGCACTTCATCGCCCGCTTCCCGATCGAGACGATGAAGGAGGGCGACGCCTACATCACCAACGATCCCTGGATGGGCACCGGCCATCTCAACGACTTCGTCGTCACCACGCCGTGCTTCAAGGACGGCAAGCCGGTGGCGCTGTTCTCCTGCACCAGCCATCTGATGGACATCGGCGGCATCGGCTTCGGACCCGACGCCACCGACGTGTTCATGGAGGGGCTCTACATCCCCATGCTGAAGCTGATCGACCAGGGCGTCGTCAACGAGACGCTGATGGCGATGATCCGCACCAACACGAGGCTGCCGATCGACACCGAGGGTGACACCTATTCGCTGGCCGGCTGCAACGACGTCGGCTGCGAGCGCCTGGTCGAGATGATGACCGAGTTCGGCATCGACACGCTCGACGAGCTCGGCGACTACGTCTGCGACCGCTCCCGCGAGGCGGTGCTCGCCGAGATCGCGAAACTGCCGAAGGGAAGCTGGCGCAACACCATGGTCGTCGACGGCTATGACGCGCCGGTCACGCTGGCCGCGACGCTGACGATCTCGGAGACCGGCATCCATGTCGATTTCGACGGCACCTCGGCCGCCTCGAAGTTCGGTATCAACGTGCCGCTGTCCTACACCACGGCCTACACCGTGTTCGGCCTCGGCTGCGTCGTCGCCTCGCAGATTCCGAACAATGCCGGCTCGCTCTCGCCGTTGACGGTGTCGGCGCCTGCGGGCGCGATCCTCAATGCGCCGAAGCCCGCGCCGGTGGCGTCGCGCCATATCATCGGCCAGATGCTGCCCGACGTCGTGTTCGGCTGCCTGCGCCAGATCATTCCCGAGGACGTGCCGGCCGAAGGCACCTCCTGCCTGTGGAATCTCAACGTGCGCGGACAGACCCGCTCGGGTGCCGGCGGCAATTACGGATTCTCGATGGCGGTGACCAGCAATGGCGGCACCGGCGCGCGGTTCGGCAAGGACGGGTTGTCGGCGACCGCCTATCCCAGCGGCGTGCGCGGCACCCCGGTCGAGATCGCGGAGACGCAGACGCCGCTGATCTTCTGGCGCAAGGAGCTGCGCCCGGATTCCGGCGGGGCAGGGCGCACCCGCGGCGGCCTCGGCCAGATCATCGAGGTCGGCAGCGGCGTCGATGCGCCGTTCGACATTCTGGCGGCGTTCGACCGCATCGACCATCCGCCGCGCGGCCGCGACGGCGGCCGTGACGGCGAGGCCGGCTATGTCGGTCTCAAATCCGGAAAGAAGCTGCGCGGCAAGGGCTTTCAGCAGGTGCCGCCGGACGACCGGCTGGTGGTGCTGACGCCGGGCGGCGCCGGCATCGGCGATCCCGGGGAACGCGCGCGGTCGGCCGTCAACGATGACGTCGAGAGCGGGCTGGTGTCTTCGGACAATGCAGTTGCGGTTTATGGGCGTGCGCGGTGACGAGAAGGATACCGCGCGTCGATATCAGTAGAACGGAGGGGCGAATGATCACGCGACGGAGCTTCACCGCGGGGGCAGCGACGCTGCTCGCCGCCGGCCACATCTCGACCCGCGCGCGAGCGGCGACGGTGAGCTGGGACATGTCGACGGTCTGGCCCGACGGCAATTTCCACACCCAGAACGCCTTTGCCTTCGCCGAAGAAGTGAAGAAGCAGAGCGGCGGCACGGTCGCGATCACCGTGAAGGCCGGCGGCCAGCTCGGCTTCAAGGGACCCGAGCACTTACGCGCCGTGCGCGACGGCCTGGTGCCGCTCGCCGACGTCCTCAACATCCAGCAGGTCGGCGACGAGCCTTTCATGGGCGTCGAGAGCATCCCCTTCCTGTGCAGCTCGATGGACGAATTGAAGCTGCTGCACAAATATGTGCGGCCCGAATACGAGACGGTCGCCGCGCGCAACAACCAGAAGATCCTCTACATCGTGCCCTGGCCGACGCAATATCTGCACCTCAAGGTGAAGGTCGCCGATGTCGACGGGCTGAAGAACATCAAGATCCGCGTGCCCGACAAGAACGCCGTCGACATGCTGGCCGTGGTCGGCATGGCGCCGGTGATGATCCCCTGGGGCGAGACGATTCCCGCGTTGGCCTCCGGCGCAGTCTCCGGCGTCTCGACCTCGGCGGTGTCGGGCGTCGACGGCAAGTTCTGGGAGTTCCTGAAATTCATCTACCCGACCAATCACGTCTGGTCGTCGCAGATGCTCACCGTCAATCTCGATTCGTGGAAGGCGCTCTCTGGCGATCAACAGCAGCTCGTCTCCGGCATCGCCGCGAAGATGGAGCCCGGTTTCTGGGCGAACTCGCTCAAGGCCGACGTCGACAGCCTCAATCGGCTGAAGGAGGGCGGCATGGAGGTGGTGCCGGTCTCGGATGCGATGATGACCGACATTCGCGGCAAGACCGCGCCGCAGCTCGACGCTTTCCTCAAGCGCGTGCCGGCGGCCGACAAGCCGGTGCGGGCCTATCTCGCCGAAATGAAGCGCTGAGGTCGGGCCGTGGTCAGCGTTTCGCCCGCAGCTCCGCAAAGTCTCAACGCAGCGGCGCCGGCGCCGCTGCGGATTCTGCTCGACGGCATCGACCGGCTCGGCCGGCTCGATGGCTGGATCGGCGGCGGCTGCCTGCTGACGCTGACGCTGTTGATGCTGTGCGAGGTCGCAACCCGCTTCCTCTCGAACTTCCTGCCGTTCTTTCCGCCGACGATCTCGATCGCCTGGGAATATTCCTCCTATCTGATGGCGGCGTCCTTCACCTTCGGCGCTGCGATGACGCTGCGCGTCGGCGGCCACATCCGCGTCGTGCTGCTGTTGAAGAACGTGCCGCCTCCGGTGCAGCGCGCGATCGAGATCCTCTCGGCGGCCGCCGGCYTCGCCTTCATGGCCTTCCTGACTTACGCCATGGCAAAATTCGCCTGGGGCGCGTTCGCCCGCGGCCAGCTGTCGACCTCGAGCGACACCCCGCTGTGGTTTCCGCAGGCCGTCGTCACCTTCGGCATGCTGCTGCTCACCCTTCAGTTCCTTGCGCGCGCGATCCAGGCCACGCTCGGCCTGCCGCTGGAGGATCACCGCATGAAGGCCTCTCCCGTCGAATGACCGCGCTCGCGCCCGCTACCGGATACAGGATTCCATGACCATCGAAGTCGTCGCCTTGTTCGTGATCCTGTTTGCGCTCCTGGCGGGAGGCTTGTGGATCGGCCTGACGCTCGCGCTCACCGCGACGCTGCTGCTCGCGATGTTCCGCTCGATCCCGCTCGACAAGCTGTTGCCGCAATACGCCTGGAAYATCCTGACGACGCAGGAGTTGCTGGCGCTGCCGCTGTTCATCCTGATGGGCGAGCTTTTGTTTCGCACGCGGCTGTCGCGCTCGCTGTTCCAGGGGCTCGCGCCCTGGGCCGGTCTGCTGCCGGGCCGGCTGCTGCATGTGAACGTGATCGGCTGCACCATCTTCGCGGCGATCTCGGGCTCGTCGGCTGCGACCACGCAGGTGATCGGCCGGATGTCGCTCAACGAGCTGTTGCGCCGCGGCTATTCACGCGACATCGCGATCGGCTCGCTCGCCGGCGCCGGCACGCTCGGCTTCCTGATCCCGCCGTCCAACATCATGATCATCTACGGCGTGCTCGGCGACGTTTCCATTCTCAAGCTCTTTACGGCGGGCGTGCTGCCCGGCCTACTGCTCGCCGCCACCTTCATGGGCTGGGTGATGCTGCACACGACCCTCAAGCCCGCGATGGTGCCGGAGACGGAGGCAAAGCTGTCGCAGGTGCCGTGGGGCGAACGCTTTGCCGCACTGAAAGACCTCGCACCGGCGCTGTTCCTGATCGCCTGCGTGCTGGGCTCGATGTATGGCGGGCTGGCGACGCCGTCCGAGGCCGCAGCCGTCGGCGTGCTCGGCGCTGGCCTGGTCGCCTGGGCGCAAGGCTCGATGTCGCAGCAGGTGATGCGCGACGTGCTGATCGGCTCGGTCGTAACCTGCTCGATGATTGCGCTGATCGTGCTCGGCGCCTCGATCCTCGGCAATGCGGCCGCCTTCCTCGGCATCCCGCAGGCGGTTGCCGCCTTCGTCAAGGGCCTCGGCCTGTCGCCCTTCATGCTGATCGTCGTGTTGATCATCTTCTATCTGGTCCTCGGCTGCTTCCTCGACGGCTTCTCGATGATCGTGATGACGCTGCCGATCGTGCTGCCGATCGTGAAGGGCGCGGGCTTCGACGAGATCTGGTTCGGCATCTTTCTCGTGCTCGCCGTCGAGATGGCGCAAATCACCCCGCCGGTCGGCTTCAACCTGTTCGTCATCCAGGGCCTGACCGACGACGGCCTCGGCTACATCGCGCGCGTCACGTTGCCCTATCTCGTCATCATGGTCGGCTTCGTGCTGCTGCTGACGCTCTGGCCCGGCATCGTCACCATCMTGCCAAGGGTGCTGTACGGGTAATTGGTCGTTGGCGACGCCCCTTCGACATCCTGACGCGCCGAACGGTAAGCGTAACTGACGTTTTCAGTTCGCGCCGCGCGTCAAATTCGCGCCGGGCGCGCATTCCATCTTTGCGCTCCCTCGCATCCGGCGTACGCTATGAGAGCGAGCAGGAGTGCAACAGCAACCAATCCAGTGAATGTAGCTCCTTTTGGCGATGTCCGCCGAGAGAGATCGAGAACTGTTGGCAGCTCATATGCGATGGAGAGGAACCGACACATAGCGAGCTGCTGACATCCCTCGCGGCGACGTTTGTAAGATGCAAATTCGACAAACAATAAAAGCGGGAGGAACGGATGAAGAGGCGGTGGAGTAATTCTGGTCTAGCTCTTGTTGCCGGCGCGACATTGATCGCGACGTCAGCGTTGGCCCAAACCGTGGATACTGCGCGGATCGAGGGTGCCGGTCAGAACGATTGGCTGACTTATCACGGTTCATACAAGTCCTATCATTACAGCCCGCTCGCGCAGATCAATGCGAGCAATGTCGGCAATCTGGGCGTTGCCTGGATCCATATTCCCGGACGCTCGACCCGTGGCCTGCAATCGATGCCGCTCGCGGCTGATGGCATGCTTTACTACACGGGTTCCTACAGCCGGGTTTTTGCGCTCAACGGCGCGACGGGCGAGGTGATCTGGACCCATTTTCCGGAACTGGACGAGGTGCTGATCGCCCGCCAGACCCATTCTCCCTACAATCGCGGCGTGGCGCTCGGCGAGGGCAAGGTCTTCGTCGGCACCATGGATGGCAGGCTGCTTGGCCTGGACATGAAGTCGGGGAAGGTCCTCTGGGAAACCAGGCTGATCGACTCGCAGAAGCTCACGGTCGGTTTCACCGGTGCGCCGCTTTACGCGAAGGGGACGGTGATCATCGGCGCGCAAGGCGGTGAATGGCCGGGCCGCGGCCCGATCTTCGCCGTGGATGCCACCACTGGAAAGAAGAAGTGGGAGTTCCTGACGGTTGCAGGCACCGACGAGGCCATGAAGACGTGGGGAAACGATTCCTGGCGCACGGGCGGGGGCGGCGGCTGGATGCCGGGCACCTACGATTCCGAGACCAACACCATCCTGTGGGGCACCGCGAATCCGGCGCCGCTCTACGATTGGTCGGGCGCCGATTACAAGACGCAAGGTGCGCGTCCCGGCGACAATCTCTATACGAGTTCAGTGATCGGTCTCGACATCGATACCGGCAAGCTGAAATTCTATCATCAGGAATTGCCGCACGACGCTTGGGACTTCGACAGCGCCGTCGGCGAGTTCGTGATGCTGGAGCGCGACGGCCAGAAATACGTGGTTCATCCGAACAAGGGCGGCTTCGTCTTCGTCTACGACCGCAATCTCGGCGTGAAGAACGTCTGGCGGCTGGTTGAGAACATCAATTTCGTCAAGGATATCGACCCCAAGACCGGCGCCCTGATCGGTCGTCGCGACTTCACCGCGGGGAAGGTCACCGAACCGCCGCTGTGCCCATTYATCGGCGGCGGCATCAGTTGGAACGCCGGATCATACAGCCCGAAGACGGGCCTCTACTACAAGATCGGCCAGGAATGGTGCATGACGCTCGACGTCCAGAAGACGACGCCGGTCACCGCGCCCCAGGTCCAGCTCAACATCGGCGCCGATTTCAAGATGGCTCCGCCTCCGGGCGGCGAGATCTATGGACATCTCGACGCGCGCGATCCCATCACCGGGGCCAAGAAGTGGGAGGTTCGCTATCCCGAGCCGCCGCTTGGGAGTGTGCTGTCGACCGCGGGCAATCTCGTGTTCGTGCCGGACTCCCGCGGCATCCTCCATGCCTACGATGCTGAAACCGGGGCCGAGCTGTGGAATCACAACAACGGCACCGGCCATCAGGGCGGCATCGTCAGCTATTCCGTCAACGGCAAACAGTACGTTGCCGTCGCCGCAGGCTTTGGCGGCATGCTGGCGGACGAGTACGCGCCAAACTTCGGCGGCGTCTACAAGAGCATGCCGCGTGACGACGGCGCGCTTGTCGTCTTCAGCCTGAAATAGGTCATCGCAGATTGCCGGGGAGCAGGCGCAAGCTTGCTCCCCGTGCATTGAGGTTGCGGGCGTGCTTCAGGATATGGAGCTCATTACCTTGAAATTGCGTTTGAAGAAGTCCGCCGCGCTGCTATCGGCGGTGCTGGGCGCCTCGTTGCTCTCTGCCGCACCGGTTCGAGCGCAGTCTGCCACCCCTGCACCCGACAACGGGACATTCGACGTCGAGCAGTTGTTCGCGGGGACCTGCGGCTTTTGTCACTCCGCCGGCGGCCGGGCCGCCGGCAAGGGACCGCAGCTGATGAATTCGCCGCGCGACGACGAGTTTCTGCACAGCCGCATCAAGAACGGCAAGTCGGGTGCGATGCCGGCCTTCGGCGGGGCCTTCACCGACGCGCAGATCGACCAGATCGTGAAATATATCCGCGCCTTGAAGCCGCGCGAGGGATGAATCGCCAAGGCCCCGATCCGTCGATACGAGGACGCGGAATGAAGACAGTTCTCCCGCTTTTGGTCGGCGCCGTCATCGGACTGTCCGGTCCGGCGCAGGCGCGAACCCTGGACGCGATCCGTTCGTCCGGCGCGCTCGGATTATGCGCCCATCCCAACTCGCTTCCCTTCGCGAGCAAGGCCGGCGATCCTCCCGGCTTTCAGATTGAATTGGGCCAGACGCTGGCACGCGAGCTCGGCGTGTCGCTGCGGCTCGACTGGATCATCACCCAGTACCAGATGCGGAGCGCCGGCTGTGACATTCTTCTCGATGTCATCGCCGACCGCGAGGCGCAAGGCGAAACCCGTTTGAGGATCTCAAAACCGTATTATCGCACGGGCGTCGCGCTCGCCGTGCCGTCATCCAGCACGCTGGCCTCGTTCCAGGGCCTCAACGCGCAGACCAAGGTGGGGGTGCAGGTCGGATCCGTCGCAGCCATGATCATCGGTCAACGGCACGTGCCTATGTCGACCTTCGGCTTCGAGAGCGACAGCCTCGACGCCCTGTCAAATCATGAGATCGATGCCGCTGCGGTCACGCCCACGGCGGCGAGTTATTTCAATCTGACGCATCCGGACAAGGCGCTCCGCATCCTGGATCGCGACGAGAGCGTGGCCGACCTCAACTGGAACGTCGC
>NZ_JBFULT010000001.1:0-61111 GCF_054049755.1 Bradyrhizobium sp. P5_C11_2 | reverse complement strand
GGAGCTCATGGACGATGACGACGACGACGAGGGCTGAGTGAGGATTCGCCTCACCCGCCTCTAGGGCGGGTGAGGCGACGTAGACGGTGACCGAGAGCAGGGGCGCGGGTCCCGCCAGGGTTGTCGCGCTGTCCGATGTTGCCGACGCCCCGAAGCCCTGGAGGCGGGACGATGCCACGGCCGCTTGCCCTCGCCGGGTTAGCCTTCACCCTGATGATCAGCGCCTCCCGGGCCGATACAGGCAGCCCGATCCGGACCGTCTACCAGGTTCCGAAGACCGCGCAGGCACAGGAGATATACCGGGAGATGCGCGCACGCCGCGTCCTTGAGGGCTTGCGCGAGATCATCGGTATGGTCCGGCTGCCGCGGGCCATGACCTTGCGCCTGTCCGAGTGCGACGGCGAGAGCAACGCCTGGTACGAGCCCAAGACCCGCTCGGTCACGGTCTGCTACGAATACATCCAGGATGTTCGGGACAGGGCCGATAAGGCCACCTTGCCCGCCGGCCTGACCTATCACGACGCGCTGTTCGGCACGCTCGCACAGGTCTTCCTGCACGAGACTGGGCACGCCCTGTTCGATCTGCTGGACGTGCCTGTGCTCGGCCGCGAGGAGGACGCCGCCGACCAGTTCGCCGCGCTCGTCCTGCTCCGCCTGAAGCCGGCCCAGGCCCGGCAGATCATCGCGGGCAGCTCCATCCTGTTCACGAGCTACGGCGCGGAGGACAAGCAGGAGAAAGCCACCTTCGCAGATGATCACGGCCTGTTCTATCAGCGCCTATACAACCTGCTCTGCCTCGCATACGGCTCGGACCGGCGCGCCTTCGGCTACCTGGTCGAGCGCGGCGACCTGCCTAAGGAGCGGGCAGAGAACTGCAGGGGTGAGTACGGCCTGGCGGTGCATGCCATGGACAGGCTGTTTCGCAATCATCTCCAGGGCGGCCAGATGGGGCGCGAACGGATACGGCGGGGGTTTCGCTGGGTCTACTGAGCGCGGACGCGCAGCCCAAGCCAGACTTCCTCCGGCACCGCTTCTGGCCACGGCCCGGCGTCTCCGTTGGCCGGTTGGATGAGGACGCCGGGGACACAGGCTGCACTGGGTCACGCCAGGGTGGCCAAACCCGTAGGACGATGGCGCGACCGCTCAGTAGGGCACGCAGCCGCCGTAATTCGCGTCGTAGTAGCTGTAGGCGCCACACCCGCCGCCGTAGTAGCGGTGCGCGCCATAGGCGGCCGCGCCGACACCGGCCGCCGCGAGGCCATAACCGCGGTAGCCATAGCGCCCATACCCACCTCTGTAGCCGTAGCGGCCATACCCGCCACGATAGCCCGCCACGCCGCCCCGGTAGCCGCCATATCCGCCCCGGAAGCCGCCGCGATAGCCACCCGCCACGCGCCCTCCGTGGAACCCGCCCCCTCGGAAGCCGCCGCCCCGCATCCCGGCTCCATGGAATCCGCCCCCGCCCCGGAAGCCGCCGCCCCCCCCGCGAAATCCGCGCGCGTCCGCCGTGACGCTGGTCAGGATCAGGGCGCCGATGCCCGTTGCCGCGATAAGGATCTTGTTCATGGGGCTGTCTCCTTGCTCGGGACGTGCTGAAGGCAGTCCGCGCCCAATCCGCGTGATCGGGGCGGACCTAGGGCCCGCGCAGCATCAACCCTTTGCTGTTGGGCACACTAACGCCGGGCCGGACGCCCCGCTTGATCCGACGAGCCGCACACGGCCCGCGATGTGGAGCTTCGTGACCGCAGACGAATGGGGTCAGTTGCTGGCCTGCCCGACCTCGACCAGGACATCCTCGAGATACACCTGGATCCGGCCTATGCCGTCCGCGCTTGGTCCTTTGATGCTGAAGCCGATCAGCTCGCCGCGTGCATGAACCCTGCGGATCAGAGTTTCCGCCTTGGCAGCCAGCTCGCGTTCGGTCGGCGCGCAGGATGCTGCCCGTCTCGCACGTCGTAATCCGGACTTCGAAGATGGGCGACTCACTCATGTTAATTGCCATGCTTCGCTCGCAGTGGGGCGAAAACATGGTCGAATGGCCGCCGACACTCATCACACGAGCGATGCCGAGGTAGGGAGGCGATGCTCGTCCTCGGAAACAGAGCCTTTGCCTGCCCCGAACACTGGATCCGTTGCGATTACGTTTGAGAGGCTCGGTTCCAAGCCAATGACAGCCAAGTTTACTTGGGTATTTTGAATTGAAAGTTCTCGGAGCGTCCCGAGTGATCAAGCACCGTGGATCCTTATGGCCATACTACATCAGGGTGCCGGGCTCGGCGTTCGCCCACCACTTATCTAGGGAGGAGACCATGTCTACCATGCTCGCTCGCGCAACGGGCCTGCTCACCGCAGTTGGCGTTGCGACGGCAGGTCTTCTGACTGGCTCGCTGGCGCTGGCTGAGCCGCTCGTGCTGCGCGTCAATCCGCATCTCGGGGATCAAGGCGTTCTGATGCAGGGTGACGAGAGCGGGACGATCCAAACGCTGTTCGATGCGGGACCTCACTACAGCGAACCGAGTGGCGTGCGCGTCGGGCGAGGCAGTGTGATCCCCGGCTGGCTGGGGTTGGGTTCATTTCAGAATGTTTCACTCGCGGGGCTGAACCCGACTGGCTACTACGGCTACTACATATCTCCCGATGACCGCGCGGTCGTCATCGACCTCGACTCGCACCGGGTTTTCCGCGTGATCTCACGCTGATGCCCTGAATTGGGCGGAGCACGCCAGCGGGCACCGATAAAGGCGGCATTGTAGGATAAGGGGACTGGTCCACCGCATCGGGCGGCTGATGGCTGATCTGGCGGGACGGCATGAACGCTCAGGTGCTTGCTGTTTTGGGGTACCGGGAGACGGTGATGCGCGACACTCTGATCGTGCCACAACTCAGGGTCTCTGCCCTGCTCCGCTACGGTCTCATTCTTGTGCTTCTTGCCACGACCGAAGCGGCCTTCGCGCGCCCTATAATCACCGCTTCTAAATCGGTAAAAGTGCCCACCAGTTCAGCGTCGCCGCCCAGTTGCATGCACCTGAGAAGAAAGGCGTTTCATCTCGTGGAGGGCTGGTCCGTGAGGACCGTTGCCATCGTGTGCAAGACTGTAACAGCTGCTCTTCGCCGATCGGGCAACCGCAGCTTCACGAGCATGGGGCCGAATAAAAATATAAACGCTAAATAGGTCCGGCTCGTGTGCCAGCCCAATTAGCTAGAGCACTGGCGCAATCGTGCAACCTGGAGACTCAAAGCTGCTTTGGAAGAACACGAAATAATAGCCATCGTTTCGGCCAGCCTTATTAAAATCCCACGTATTTTGCGCTAAAATGGACACGCGTGCCACCGTTCAGACCGAAAGCGGATCCCATCGAGAGGCTGTTTGGATCGTATTCACCCGGCTCGCTATCGAGATGGCTTTCTGCGCCCTGTGCTCTCTCATCTTCTAACGGTTAGGTTTTGCAAGCAGGAGGATTGGAGATGAGAATGCTAGGTTCCTATCTGATGCTAGCTCTCGGGATGTTTCCAGTCGCAGTGCTCGCCCAACACTCACCTGCTCGTGAGGCTCTCAAACAGAGCTGCACCGGCGACTACTTGGCACACTGCAGTCAGTTTCCTCCAGGCGGACCCGAGGTCGAAGCATGCTTCCGGGTCAAGCTCAAGCAGCTGTCGCTCGGGTGTTCGACTGCTATCTCGGCCTACAAGCGCGATCAGAAATCGATAAGAAAGGTCAGCGTGGCCCGCTGAGGATGGCTCCGGCAGCGCGAGCCGGAACTTCGGCGGGTTTGCCGGCAACGACAGCTTCCGCACCGGCTGGACCGCAGGCGGCGGCATCGAGTTCGCGCTGGCCAACGACTCGTTCCTGAACTTCTTCCGCTCCTCGGCGGTAACGGTGAAGATCGAAGGCTTGTACGTGAACCTCGACCGCAACACCCGCAACCAGGGTGCGTTCGTGATCGACACCRTCAACAACGTCCCGGCCGTCTTCAACCCCGTCGGCCGGCGCGCCGACGAGTTCGCCGTCGTCCGCGCCGGCCTGAACTACAAGTTCGGCTCGTACTAAGCGACGCTGCAATCGAGCTTGATCTAAGCATCCCCAGCCCGATCAGACTGGCCGCTTAATCAGGAAGCGCCCCAGGAGCCCCGCTCCCTGGGGCGTTTGCCATTCTGACCTATGACATAGCCAGCAGTTATCGCTCGCCGGCGGGCCAGAAGGACAAGCATCATCTTGCTGAAGGTCTCCAAGCCGCACCACATCGCGCGGGCGACGCTGCGCATGCCGATACTCCCTTCGTTGAGACCGCATCACCGCAATTGACGGCGGAGCTGCGCGGGAGGAAGTTCAGTTCGGGGGCGGCTACGGAGTTAGCCACCATGAGCGACTTCGATCACATCCTGAACTGGAAGCTTCTTCGCGGCTCGCACAACTTTCCGGGCACTGAGGGTGGCACCTGCATCAACGAGGCGGCGCTCGTGGCGTGCGGCTTTCCGTACCGGCGCATCGTCTCAGTTCGTTGCATGCCGGACTGCTTCTCGCGCCCGATCTGCCAACTCGCCATGCAGTTGAACGATGAGGCGACCGATACACAGCGGTGGCGCCTGATGCCGTTCGTGACGCGGCTGGCTTGTGCGGACACACCGGAGATTGAGCGCGAGCGAGCCAGCTATATCAGCACGCAGATGGATCCCGATCCCTATCTCCCACGCCCTTCCCAGTTTGATAAAGCGCTGCGCGTCCTCGAAGGTGCGCTCGCCATCGGGCGGCAGGCAGATCCGCTCGGCTTGGACGAGGCGGCGAGCCGGTTGGACGCGGCGCGGGGCCCCGGTACCCCGGCAAAGAAGCGAACCGATTTCCTGGCTGCGAAGGTGGAGGGCTGGCTGGGCCTGCAGCAGGCGCCTGAGAACGTGGGGTGATACCCAGCTGCGGAGCGTGCTGCGGAAACTCAGGCGTCAGGTCAGGACGCCCGCAGGAAGGGCCTGTCGCAAACAGGAACAGGCTCGCGTTCATGGGTCGGCAGGCGTACCGCCCCAACTTGCCGCTCCGCTCCGGAGCCGGCCCATGATCCTCCTCGCCCTCAAGCTGAAGCGAGAAGCTCGCGGCGACTTCAACGGCCAGACTGCCTATGCGGCTAGTGCGCCCAACTCGCGGTCTCGGCGTCGTGGAGCACGATGAACTCGGAGCACAGCTGTTCCAGGCCGTTGCGAGGCTCCAGCTCCGGCTGACCGTGCTTGACAATTGCCCACGCCTCAACCGCGGCCTCGGCGCCCAGGTACACCGCCATCTCTTGCGTGAGCGAACGCGCTGGCCCGAAGCCGAGCCGGTCTCCGACTTCGCGCTCCACGGCCGCCATCGCCTCAAGGACGCGGAAATGGGTGATGTGCATCTCGGTCATGCTGACACTCCGGTCGATAGGGGGTGTCTCGGATACTGGCAGTCGGGCGCTCATAGCTTTGAACCGGCCGTGGATGCGATCCCAGAAGTCCGAAAGCTCGCACGAGCCGAGCATAGCATAAAAGCTGTCCGCCACCCAGGTCGGCACGATCTCGGCCAACGGCGACAAGGAGATCGGCGAGATGATCGCCCACGCCATGCAGAAGGTGGGCAACGAGGGCGTGATCACGGTCGAGGAGGCGAAGACCGCCGAGACCGAGCTCGACGTCGTCGAGGGCATGCAGTTCGTCCCCGATCCGCGGCCTGAGCTGAGCTTCCACCGCTAGCGCATCTACAATCCGCAGCTCCTAAGGCTCAAGCTGGATGCGTGAAGAAAGCCGCGAAAAGGTGATCAGCGCGCGCCCCAGGGCTCGATGACTTCGTTCAAAACTTAGTGTAAAGTAGCGCAATACGGCGCAGCTCCAGCTTCGCGGGAGTTCAGCCATGTCAGATGCATTTTCCGAATATCGGCACGTCGTGGCGGCTCCCTGCCCGAGCGAGGATCCGAGCGATTGTCTCGCCGGAGCCTGGGCGCTCGGAATCTGTGGCGAAGATTGGGTCTGGGGCTGGTGCGATCCTGACAGGGTTCGGATCGCGTTTCGCCGCGAGAGCGACTGTGTCGCGTTCCTCGCCCGCGCAGGGTCGGCCTACTCGGTGCCGCCACTGGGACTGTATGACACTCCGCGCATGAGCCTGTGAGACTGCTGCCCCATATCTTCCCGATCGCTGCTCGGGCCGAAAGGGCTGAGCCATGCCGAAGTGCCAGTCTTGCGGTCAGTGGATTGAGGCGACGGCGAGGATCTGCCCGATGTGCGGCGCGCTGACCGGCGTGACCGTGCCGCGGAGTAACGAGCCGACAGCCCCAGCTTGGCGCGGCAACACCCTCATTTATATCGTCACGACCATACTCATCCTGCTGTTCAACTGGTTTCTGACGTAGCGGAACAAACGCGGCGCTCGCCTTCTCGTCGGTCCAGACGGGCGCCCCCGAGACCTGCTGAAAGACGGCAACACACCCAATGCGTTACCGCTCATATGCAAGGAAGGCCAAGCCAAAACACGAGCGCAGCAGCTACTTCCTCGCCACCGCCGGGGTTCCCGTTGGATTCCTGACGGAAACGTTCCACAGCGGCGGTCAAGGTCACTGCTTCAGCTGCTATGCTTCCATCTCAACAACATTCCGAACAAATCGCGCGGATCATCCGGGTCGGCGAGCAGATCGAGATTTCCGTAGAACGGAAACGCCTCCAGCTTGTGTCGCACATAGCGCAAAGCTGAGAAATCTTCGACCGCAAAGCCAACTGAGTCGAAGATCGTAACCCGTTGCGGGTCACGGCGGCCTGGCGCCAAACCGGCTATCACCTGCCAAATCTCTGTCACGGGGTGCCCGAGTGGCAGTTGCTGAATCTCGCCTTCGATCCTGGTCTGCGGGGCATACTCGACAAAGATATCTGAGCGCAGCAGCACATCGCGATGCAGCTCGGTCTTGCCCGGACAATCCCCGCCAACTGCATTGATATGAACGCCGGCCCCAATCAGGTTGTCATTGAGGATCGTGGCGTTTTGCTTGTCGGCCGTAGCTGTCGTGATGATGTCTGCCCCTTCTACCGCCTCCGCGGCAGTCCTGCAGGACGTCATGTCGAAGCCGAGCCCGGCGAGGTTGCGCATACATTTGGTCGTCGCGGTTGGGTCGATGTCATACAGGCGTAAATGATCGACACCGAGCAACGCCTTGAAGGCCAGCGCTTGGAATTCGGCTTGCGCCCCATTGCCGACAAGTGCCATCGTGCGCGCACCGGGCTTGGCGAGATGGCTGGCCGCCAGAGCTGAGGTTGCTGCCGTGCGCAGTGCAGTGAGAATGGTCATCTCCGTCAACAGCATCGGGTATCCATTACCCACGTCAGCTAGAACGCCAAAGGCCGTCACCGTCTGACGGCCCTGGCGAAAGTTCTTCGGATGACCGTTGACGTATTTAAATCCATATTTTGATCCATCGCTCGTCGGCATGAGCTCGATAACGCCATCTGGGCTGTGCGATGCRACGCGTGGCGTTTTATCAAAGAGGTGCCAGCGCCGGAAATCTTCACTGATGCAATCGGCTAGTTCCACAATAAATCGTTCGACACCGATCGCGGTGACGAGCTGCATCATGTTTTCGACATCAACGAACGGAACAATATTAAAATTTCGTTTTGGGAATGTGGTTTCAGCCATAGGAAAAGGGTTTCTATAAGAGATTGGATCGTGATTTTACATCACTGCATGGTCGCGCTTTGAAGGTTGCTGCGAAAATGCTCGTGCCGTGAAGAGCGTGGACTGCAGCGCCTGATGTCCTGTACACCTTTACCGTTCCCAACGCTCTCGAAAAACTATGCTCCGCACCCACGGCTTCATGTCGTCCAGCGTGTCGGCGACGCTTACTGCCCTCGCCGGGTAGTCTTATAGCTACTGTTGGGCGATTCACGAACGTTGATGGCGGAAACTCCGGAGCGTCCGCCATAGTGATCACAGGGTCGAACCCTTCCGTGCTTTTTCCAGCTGTATAAGATCTGCTAAAAGCTTTTGTGCAAGAGCCGTATGTTGGTTATTACTCACCCCCGCCCTTAAGTGGGATTTACCATTCGGGACCAACGGGTTAGGCCAGATTTTCGCGGTTCCTGCGGTTATAGTAATTGCGGCGCCTTTATCCGTACTTACTGGTGCATCACCGCGTCTGCCATAGCAGATTTCGCGTTTATACTGTTTTGTTCCGAAATTTCGCTTTCAAAGGTTCCGGACCCTCACGGGCGGGAAATTTGAGTCGCATGCCAACATACTGATGCAATTGGCCTTTCGAAATTTATGAGGGGTGGGTAATTACGTATGTTGCGCCTTTTCTACTGGAGCGGTTTTCTTGCCGTATGTTGTGGTCACGGTCATCAGGTTTCGGTCAACCTTGAAGGTGCCCGAGTAGGTTCTGCCGTCTAGCTTCACATGAATAGAGTGGCCCGACATGCGGAGATCCTCCCGACTGTGTGGCAAACATCTTAGCTATAAAAATACCTGTGATGCCTTTTTTCGTGACACAGGCTATCATAGAAAAACGCCGATTGCGCGCCTAGGAGGGCTCGATGTTGCGGCTCGAGAACGGCCTACACAGCCCTCGAGACTTGGTTAGCGAGGCGGTTAGATTGGATGTAGTAAGCCTCATCGAGCTCTACGGCAACGACGCGTTCAGAGTGGCTTGCGACAGAATTCAGCAAGCACGAGCAAGAGGAGATCGGGCGGCAAAACTTCTATGGACGCAGGTGGCTCTCAAGATACGTCACCGGGCCTTCGGTGACGCTCCGAAGTTGCTCGTCCCTGCTGAACCGGCACAACGAGCGAAGGTGTCCAAGCCTCGTCTCGCGGCGCGTTCTAAGCCAGCAGGTTCTGTAGATCGGCGCCACCGCTAACAGCYGACGGCTCTGACTTGGCGGTGCGGGCTGATGGCCTGGGCATCACCATCGCCGATACGTTGATCTCCGCCTGCCGGCAATCAGCGACGGAACTCCGCCCCGGTCGCGAAGGGATGAGGCGGGAGGTTCCGAAGTGGGGAAAAGATGGTAAACTGGATCGGTCCTGGAGGGTTGCTCCATGTCCGCACATCCTGAACAACTGGTCACGAAAACCTGCACACCCTGCCAAGGCGGGATCCCGCCGCTTGCGCCCGATGACGCTGAAGATCATCGCCGACAGACGCCCGCTTGGGCCCTGCTCGATGACGCGCGCCGCATCGAGCGACGGTTTGAATTCGGCAGCTTTGCCGACGCGTTTAGGTTTGTGCAGCGTGTGGCAGATCTCGCCGAGCGCGAGGGCCATCATCCAGACATCACATTCGGTTGGGGCTACGCCACGGTTTCGCTTCAGACCCACAAAATAAAGGGATTGCACGAGAACGACTTCATTCTCGCGGCTAAGATAGATCAGGAGGCATCGAGCCAGCATTAGCGCTGCATCTTACTCACTGCTTCAGAGCCCGTCCGATAGGGGTGCGAGGCGTGGTTGCATAGCCGGGATGGAGATTATTCTAGGCAAGTTGCTGAAGCCTGATCTGGAAGCGCCATGTGGACCCCGCCCGCCCGAGGGCTTGAACGCTCGGCGCCTTCCGAGCCGGGAAGGCACCAAGCCATGCACTTCGAACGTGACACGCATGGCGACTGGGTGATTGATCCCGAGCAGCTTGCTTCCAAGCTGGGGATCAATCCCGGGCACCTCCGGCACGAGATGCGCCTTGGGCTCGTCACCAGCCGCATCGAGGCCGGGAAAGAGGCTGACGAGGGCTGTTGGCGCGTGACGATTCGGACCCGTAAGGCGGCTTGGCAGGGCGTCATTGATGATGCAGGCTGCCTTGTCAGCGAACGCCGTCTGTGAACCCGGGGCAGATTTATTAGGCGGCCTGCCACATTCGCGACGTTGAGGGGCTTCCAGGTCCAGCTACGCCTTGCGCGAGGCGAAACCCCCATATCAGAATGCAGCCGCTGCCAGGAAGCAGAGGATGACCGCTGCCAACATCACCAGCCCCGGCCAGTTTGCCTGAGGGCTGAAGCCGGCCGCCCCAGAAGCGGACTTTTCGAACATCTCCAACGGGTGGAGGCTGTGTGAAAACGCAGGAGCACTTCAAAATAGTAGAACAATTTTCTACGTGGCTGCCAAACAGCTATCCTGGACAGGTGCATAGCTCACTGACTCAGACGGATGGTTCAGGAGATCGGCTGACGGCTGCGATGATGTCGGTGGCGGGCTTGGTCCAGACGAAAGGTCGGGCGCGTCGGTTGTGCTCGGCGATATAGGGTTTGATGGCCGCCTGTAGATCGACGACGCCGGTGAAGGAGCCTCGCCGCAGCCGACGACGGGTCAGCGCTGAGAAGAAGCCCTCGACCGCGTTGACCCACGAGGCCGAGGTCGGGGTGAAGTGGAACGTCTAGCGCGGATGCCAGGCGAGCCAGGCGCGCACCTTCGGATGTTTGTGAACCGCCCCGGGTTTCCCGGAGGCTCCAACTCTTGAGAGACTGGAGCCATGACGAAGCATACCCCACCGTTTTCCCCTGAGGTCCGCGAGCGGGCTGTCCGGATGGTCCGGGAGCATCAGGGCGAGCACAGCTCACCCTGGGCCGCGATGCAGTCGATCGCCGCCAAGATCGGCTGCTCGGGCGAGACGCTGCGGAACTGGGTTCGCCAAGCCGAGCGCGATCAGGGCCAGAGGGCCGGACCGACCACGGACGAGCGCGAGCGGATCAAGGCCCTGGAGCGGGAGGTTCGCGAACTCCGGCAGGCGAACGAGATCCTGCGCAAGGCATCCGCGTATTTTGCGATGGCGGAGCTCGACCGCCGGTCCCGGTCATGATCGCCTTCATCGACGATCATCGTGCGCTCTACGGGGTCGAGCCGATCTGCAAGGTCCTGCCGATCGCCCCGTCGACGTACCATGCCCATGTCGCGCGACGGGCTGCCCCCGAGACGCTGCCGGCCCGAGCCAAACGGGACGCGACGCTCATGATCGAGGTCCGGCGCGTCTATGAGGCGAACTTTCGCGTCGACAGTGTGCGCAAGGTCTGGCGGCAACTCGCCCGCGAGGGGATCGTGGCCGCCCGCTGCACCGTCGCTCGGCTAATGCGAGCGACGGGTTTGAAGGGCGTGGTGCGGGGCAAGTCGGTCCGGACGACGATCCCCGATCCGGCCGCAGCCTGCCCACGCGACCGGGTCAACCGGCAGTTCAAGGCCGCGTGCCCGAACAGGCTGTGGGTCGCGGATTTTACGTACGTCGCAACCTGGGACGGCTTCGTCTACGCCGCCTTCGTGATCGATGTCTTCGCCCGCCGGATCGTCGGCTGGCGCGTGTCACGTTCGGCCCGAGCGGACTTCGTGCTCGATGCTCTGGAGCAGGCCCTGTACGAGCGCCGCCCCTTCGCCGGCAGCGGCCTCGTCTGTCACTCCGACCGCGGGTCGCAATACGTGAGCCTCCGCTACACCGAGCGTCTCGCCGAGGCGGGGGTCGAACCCTCCGTCGGCAGCGTCGGCGACTCGTACGATAATGCTCTGGCCGAGACGGTGATCGGCCTGTTCAAGACCGAGGTGATCCACCGGCGTGGACCCTGGCGCTCGTTCGAAGCCGTCGAGTTTGCCACCCTCGAATGGGTGGATTGGTTCAACCACCGCCGGCTACTCGAACCCATCGGCAACGTCCCTCCCGCCGAGGCCGAAGCGCGCTATTTTGCCCAGACCGAGGTCCAAGCCTTGGCCGCCTGACCCAAACCAAACGGCCTCCGGGAAACCCGGGGCGGTTCACTGCGCCGCAGCACACACTCCTTGCGGCTCTCGGTGATCTCTGACGGATAAGAACTGGAGCGATCGGCGCCAATGCGGTCACCATCGCAAAAACATCTCGTGTAGGATCGCGCCTGCGAACGCTCGAGTGGTGGTCTGCAAAGGGGTGCCTGACGCCTCGACAGCCGCCCCGGCGCTCGCCATCTTGCGTGCATGCCCGGGCAGCACAGCCAGACCTACGATCCGCAGGAGGAGCCCGCACCCCAAGGTGTTGCTCCTAGGTGCTCTCGGTCACGTATCCTCGGTCGCCTCTCACGAGCACGCTGCACGCTGATCGTCCTCACGCTCATCAGCGGCAGCGCCGTTGCCGGACCCGCTGATCCGCCAACTGCTTTGGTAGCGCAGGACGCCGCTCGCCTCGCCCAAGCAGCGCAGATGATCGTCCGCGTGACCCTCATCGGCCGGAATTGCGCGCCGTTCTACGCCGTCGACCAAGCCCAGCTTCAGGAGATCGGGAGCGGGTTGTTCAACCAAGCGCTCGCCCGCTACGGCAAGGATCGGCTGCTGCGAGCGGTCGATACTGCCGAGGCTGAGGACACGGCTCAGATCCGCGAGAGCGGCGCCGCTTTCTGGTGTCCGCTCCAGCGCGCCTACCTCAACAGCCTGAGAATGCCAGGCCTGATTGGGAAACAGCGGCAGTAGCTCGGTCAGCTCTGACTGCTTCTCGTGACTGGCTCGACCGTAACCGATCTCAATCCCGTAGCTCTCATGCGGGGCGCGTCTACGGGCCGCCTGACCGCCGGATTTCCCACAGTTGCTGGCGTAGTACCTGCAAAGCGTCCGTGTCCTCCCAGAGCTGCCGCTCAGCGTCGCGGGTGTCGGCCTCAGCCTGGGTTAGGGCGGCGAGCGCATCGCGGTCTGATCTGCTCCAGGAAGGCGGGCGGGCAGGATTTGGATCTCGGCCATGGTGACCTCAGGCGGCGCGCACGGTTGCGAGGAAGCGGCTCATCTCGGCGGCGAGTTGCTCGGACTGGCGCGAAAGCTCGGAGGCCGCCCCGAGCACTTGGCTGGCGGCCGCACCGGTCTCCTCGGCCGCGCCCGCCACACCGGCGATGTTGCTTGTCACCTCACCGGTGCCCTGCGCCGCCTGCGCGACGTTGCGCACGATTTCCTGCGTGGCCGCGCCCTGCTCCTCCACCGCCGCCGCGATCGAGGTGGCCACGCTGCTGATCTCCTGGATGCGCGCGCTGATCGAGCCGATGGCCGACACCGCCTGACCCGTCGACCCCTGGATCCGGGCGATCTGGCCGGAGATCTCCTCCGTGGCCTTGGCGGTCTGGTTGGCCAGCTCCTTCACCTCGGAGGCGACCACCGCAAAGCCCTTACCCGCCTCGCCAGCACGCGCTGCTTCGATCGTGGCATTCAGAGCCAAGAGGTTGGTCTGGCCAGCAATCGTCGAGATCAGGCCGACTACGTCGCCAATCCTGGCCACAGCACCGCTGAGTTCCTGCACGAGTGCGGCCGTCTGGCTGGCCTCATCCACGGCCGTGCGGGCCAGCTGAGCCGAGCCGGTCACCTGACGACCGATCTCCTGCACGGACGAGCCCAGCTCCTCGGCGGCGGCGGCAACCGTGTTGACGTTCGAGGCGGCCTCCTCGGCGGCGGCCGCGACCGTGGTGGACTGGCTGGCGGTCTGCGTGGCGGTCGCGGTCATGGTCTGAGCCGTGGCCTGCAGCTCGGTGGCTGAAGAGGAGACCATGCCGACAATCCCACCCACGGCCTGCTCGAAACCGTCGGCCATCTGGCGCATGCCGGCTTTGCGCTGCTCCTCGGCAGAGGCACGGGCGAGCGCCGTCTCCGCCTCCAGCTGACGCGTGCGGATCAGGTTGTCCTTGAACACCTGAACGGCAGACGCCATCGCGCCGATCTCGTCCTGCCGGCCGACACTGGGAACCGCGATGGTCGCGTCGCCGGACGCTAGCACGCCCATCGCTGACGTCATGCGCTCGATGGGGCGCGCGATGCCGAAGAGGCTGAACAGAGCCGCGCCGAGGGAAGCCAGCAGAGCGACAGCCATGGCGACGTAGGCGGTGCGGGTGGCTGCGTCGGCGCTCGCAATGCTGGCGCTCACTGCGGTCTCTGCGGACTGCTTGTTGAAGCTGACATCCTCCTGCAGGGCGTCGCTCGCTTCCTTGGCCAACTGCGCCAGTTCAGGCGCGATCAGCGAGGACAGAGCTTCCGTTTTACGGCTGCCCTCCATGGCATCCAGCAGCGGGCGCTGGTCCCTCAGGTACTGCGCCCAGGCCGCAGAGAAGCGGTCATAGAACACCCTCTCCTCGGCGGAGCTGATCATCAGCTCGTACTCGCGCCGGAGCTGCGCGATGACATCTGCAGCGGCGCTGAGCCCCGTCTTGTTGGCCGCTTGGGCATCAGGCGTGTTGGAGGCGACGACGAACCGGTAGAGCTTGACCCGGTAGTCGCGGATGGCGGTGTTGATGCGGTTGACCGTGTTGACGGCGGGAAGGCGCACCGCGCCGACGTCGCTGACGTTCTGCCGGATTTCGGAAAGATCCCGGATACTGAGCAGGCCCTGGCCAGCGGAGATCACGGCGGCCAGTCCGAACAGACCGGCTAGAGCAGATTTGATCGACAGACGCATGGGAGAGGCCGCCAGAATACAGAATACTGCTTTTTTCATGAAATGTATAAAGTTAACAATTTGCTAATGATAACATAAGTACTTATTGCAGGCCGAAGCAATCTGACAGATAGTGTGTATGTGAACAGCTTGCGGATGAGTGCTGATTGCTCCTCGACCGCTTCAAGATCAAGCGCTTAGCGCCTTGAGCGAGCTTCAGTTTGCGCGCCGGATCAGGAACGCGCGATAGGTGGAAGTTGAGGCGCTTTACCGAGGCTAATGAGGCTTGGTAGCCTCAAAATAGCTCGGTCAGCCCGAGGCGGCGGCGAGCTTCCATGTCGTTGCCGCACCAGGCCGCGAGCAAGGCGACTCAATCGAGCAGGGCGGCGCCGTTCAGCAGGACGCCTTCTCCCGTCTGCCAATCACCGCGGCCTGTGCGACGGGCGCGCCGGCGTGCAGCCACGTGATGATGGTCTGCTCGGGCACGGCATAGATCTCGGCGGCATCTGCGACCGTCAGGAGCGGCGCGGACAGGTCAGGATGCGTACCGCGCTGTGCGACGCGCCCCAGGAATACGACGACGAGCGGATCGGTCGCCCGCGGCACCGGGCGTTTCGGTTTGGGCAGGGTGCCGTGGTCGCGGCGATCGCGCAGGCCGAGGGCGGCCAATGCACTGCTCAAGCGGTAGACGGGACGGCCGCTGCGCTGTCCGTCGGGCTTGACCGATGCACGAAGGGCCGACGACCGGAGTGTTTCAGAGCGGTCGTCTTGTTGCACGACACAGACGATATCGCGGCGCGTTAGCTGTTGGGCAATTGCCACTTGGCCTTATGCCGGACGATGAACATGCGGTTGGCGCCCTCCGGACCCTTCAAATTCGTGTAGGTATAGGGCGCCGACCCCGTGAGCCCTTTGTACTTACCCGTACCGCCTGTGAAGGTGTGGACACCGCCTTTGGCGTCGGCGTCAAAATCGGAATAGAACTGATCACCATCGGTATCGACATCGACGCATGAGCCGCGGGAATGGACGGCACTTCCGGTCATCTCCCGTAACCCCATGCAACGCGTCCCCACATTGTTGAACATCTGGCCACCCGCATCATTGGTGGTGATGCCGTTCAATTCGAGGTAAACGACGTTCTTATCTCCAGATTTCATCGTGTTCGTCGCGACGACCACGAAGCTGCTTGTGTATGCATCTTCCCCGGATTTTGGAGTCTCAGCGGCGTGAGCACCGACAACAAAGCATGCGCTCATTCCCAGAGCAATCGGTAGCTTGCCCATCTCGTTCCTCCTCCGTGATCGTCCCCTTAAACTGAAGATCGATTCAGCTACAATGTAGCTGAGGTAGAGATGATTGAATAGATGTTCCTTAGACGCCGCCACTTTCAGAGCGGATGCTGATTATCGGCGAGGGGCGCATTCTGCGGACGCCGGACAGGCGGAGGCGAAGATGGAGACGCTTCATTCAGGCTGGATCTTGATACGTGGCTGACGCCGTTCCTGGCCGTGACGGGCCGCAAGACGCGGCAGGCCTGGGCGCCCCTCTTCCTGAGCGGTCTGCCGATCTTCGGCCTTCTTGGCTCCGCTTCAAGTCCTGCAAGTGCTCCGAGCGAACCTGGTCGTACGTCAGTGTCTCGTCCGATCAAGCATAGTACGCTGGAGGTGCGAGACTGAGGCGGAGCTTTTCCTGAGCTAACGGAAGGCCGCAGGCAAGACGGACGCCGCTGAACTGAGCCGTTGAGCTTCAAACCTCGACGCTGTCAATCTTTGCCGAACGAGCTCAAAGGGGAAATTGGTGGACGGCAGGGTCCGGGCGAGAAAGGTCGTGATATTTTGGACCGCGGATGGCCTATCGGTCTTTGTCTATGACATAGATCCGGTATACACGGCTAAGGCCAGATGCGTCTGGCCGATCTCGAACGCGCTTAGCTGGGCAGGCTCATGAGGAGTCGCTGGCTCCGGGCTGTCGCATCAGTGGCCTGCCTCGCAGCAGTTGCGATCGCTGGCGCCTATGTCGTAACTCTCTATCCATCGCTGATTTCCGGGCGATATACCCTGACACTCGCGACCGGTCCCATCGGGAGCGACGGACAGAAGGTCCTCGCGGGATTTATCCGCGAAATTTCTGCGGAGCATCCCCTCGTCCGCTTGGCGCCACTGCCAACGGAGAGCCTCGCCCAGAGCGCAAACGACCTTGCGGCCAATCGGGTCGATCTCGCAGTCGCGCGGAGCGATGCTGAGGCAGCAGCACACGGACGAACAATCTTTGTGCTGCGGCAGGTTGGCATAGCAATCCTCCTGCCGCCGGCATCGAAGATCGAGAGCGTGAGTGACCTCGCGGGCAAGAAGCTCGCGGTGGGCCCGGGATGCGATGCCGGACTACTTAAAGCCTTCACGAGTTTCTTCGGGCTGCGTGCGACAGACCTGATCGAGATGCCGCAGCAGGAGTTCGGCCCTGCGCTGAAGGCGAAGCGCGTCGTTGCCGCGATCGTCACCGGGCCCCTCGGGGAGGGACCAATCCCGGGCGCTTTCGCCTCCATTCGGAAGAGCTTCAAGGATAAACCCTCGTACTTGGACATCCCAGAAGCGGAGGCCATTGTCGCCCAGTGGCCGACCTACGAGTCGGTCGAGGTCAAGCAGGGAACCTTTGGTGGGACGCCGACCGAACCTGAGGAGACACTCAACACCTTCGCGGTGCGCATCCTGCTCGTCTCGCGCCCTTCTTTGCCCGACCGGGTGGCCGGCGAGCTCACGCGACTCCTGATGACAACGAAAGCGAAGCTCATCGCTGGGCTTCCGGCGGCGTCTCAGATGGAGGCTCCGGATACTGAGCGGTCCTCGCTCCTGCCGGTCCATCCCGGGACACTCGCCTATCTTGACGGCGAACAGGAAAGCCTACTGGACGAGACGCTCAATTATTATTGGCTGGGCGCAATGGTGTTTGCCGTTTTGACGCCGCTGACGGGTTGGATCGTGTCGAGGGGCAGGTTGCGCCGCAGTGAGGATGCGCGAGTGAAGCTCCTTCGCTTGGTCGAACTCATGAGACTCGCCAAGGTCGGCTCAGTCGATCAGCTTCGCCCTGCCGACGAAGAACTCGAGCTTATGATGGAGGAGCTATTGGAACGGCTGGCGTCTGGTGAGATAGAACGCGACCATTTCCAATGCGTCGAGAGGATTATCCGACAGTTGCGCATGACGATCGAGAAGCGACTGGGCGAACTCGCCATCACGGACGCCAGCCCGAAATCCAAGCTCAACGATTTCACGCTTAAGCCGCGCCCGCATGCCGTCTAAAATGGGCGAGCCAGCACTAATGTCGGCAGCTTCTGCACACTGACTTCTAACTCAGACCACTCGGGTCTAAGTCATCGATAGGGCAGGGGATGCCGAGGCGCTGCGCTGAGACTAGCCGGCCGAAAAGCGTTCCAGACGGGAACGCTTTGCCGTTTGTCACGGACCTTGGCCTGACCCGCAAGGCTATCCACGAGGGTCGCCAGCTGCGCGCCGCAGAGGCGGCCGACCAGGGACTTGCCCGGTCCCACCAACTTACGAGTGTCAGCTCATTCAGCAGCTGCCTTCTTCGGTTTGCGAGCCTTGCCCGGCTTCTCTGCAGGCGCGGCAGCCTTCTTCCGGCCGCGAGCCTTCGGCGCCTCGGCAACGGTCTCGGTCGTGTCCGCTACCTTCGCAACCGCCTTGCGCCGCTGCTGCCCGAGGCCGAGGCTCTTGGCGAGCGCGGAGCGCTGAGCCGAGTAGCTGGGGGCCGTAGACGGGTAATCCCGTGGTAGGCCGAAGCGCTCGCGGTACTCCTCAAAGGTCATCCCGTTGCCGCTGAGGTGACGCTTCAGCGTCTTGTACGACTTGCCGTCAATGAAGCTCACGATGGCGTCCGGCGTGACGGACTTTCGGATCTGAGCCGGCGTGAGCTTTTCGCGCGCAGGCGCTTCGGATGCGCCGCCCTGGCCGAGGCTAGACAGTGCGGAGTAGACGCTGGTAAGCAGGGTCGGGAGTTCGGCAACCGGAAGGCTGTTGTTCGACACGTAGGCTGCCACGATGTCGGCAGCCAGTTCAGTCGATTTGCTCGGCGGGCTTGCTGTGTTATCGTCCATGTCGTGCTCCTTTTCGAGGGTGAGCACACCGACGATCTAATTTGTTCCCGGCGTCAAGTGGTTGGCTCGGAATTTCAGAGCACAACCCAGATTTTCATACTCTCGGCCTGCATAGCTCTTTCGGACGACGCTTTGTCTGTCGCACATTCGGCTCGGTTAACTGGGCCGTCGCAACAAAGATGATCCATTGGTCGGCTTCACTATGGCGAAGGGCGCACGCGACGAGCTGATAAGGGCAGCACACCGCTCAGGTCGATAGGTACGTTGCTACGCGTGTCCCGCAGCACATCGAGCCGTAAAGCTTGAGCATAGATCTCCGTCAACGAGGGAAGTCGCCGCCCATCTCATTGAGATCACCATGTCCCCCTCGTCCCGCCTCGTTCTGCTCGGCGGTGTTGTCATTCCTGATGGTGCCCTCCTCGTCGGCGCGTTCGCTACACTCGTCAGCCTTGCCTTGCCGATGCACTTCGCCGGTGGGTCCAAGCTGCGGCCGAGAAATTAGCCGCAGCTCCTGTGAGATGAGCCCAGTTAGAGTGATGCCCGAGCGAGTTGCGACGACGGCCTAATAGACCGCACGTGACATTCAGCGGTGGTGCCTAAATCTATTCATCCCACTCAAGCGCGAACGCGCGTTGATGAGGATGTCGTAGCCCCATGTCACTGTCGATCAAAGCCGAGCGGGCGCTCATAACGCACGAAGAGTTCGAAATGCTCGCGCAGACCCATCATCCCGCACTTCACAGCATTTCCGATGACGCCTTGTCGGATGCTCAACGACGCATCCGCGATCTCCGCGCAAAGGAGCGTACGTTCGCGCGAGATCTGCGGCGGAGCATTCGCGGCAAGGGCGAGCAACGGGGCGGTAGTTTCCCAGGCAATGCCGATAAGCCTGGACGCAGGAAGCAGGTCTTCGCCAGCGCCTTAAAGCGGGTAAACGGCGAGGTAACCCGGCGACGCGCGGTCGCTGCGCGGGATGCACTAAAGGACGCCGCACGCCGCGCTATTGGGCTGAAGAATGCCGCGCGCAGTCATCGTGCACCTGCGTATCGAACCAGTCGTGCAGGCATGACACGGATCGAGAACGAGCGTACCCGCAAAATCGTGCAGCCTTCCAAGGTTGGCAGCGTTTCTCAGGCGACCAAGAACACTCAGGCAGCGCGGGACGCGCGTGAGTAGAAAGGCATCACATTAGGCCGTGTCAGCGCCTGACTGTTTCAACTAGTGCGGATGCGGCTCTAATTGCCGCCCTGCCGTACGCTGTTTTCGGATCTTGCCGCCGGCAGATACAGCGCTGTACGAGTGCTGGTCGCTAGAGATTTGCCGTGCGCCACCGCGCCCCCGTAGCTGTTGCCCTTGCCGTCAGTGCGCACGCCGCGTCCGCCTGCGCGCAGACCCAGGAGGAGCAGGCGCTGGCCCTGCTCCAGGCCTCCAGCGCGCAATCGGCGATCACCGCGTTCTGCGGCGAGCACTACGCGATCGACGGCGCGACGGCGCTGCGGATCTCCCAAACCGCACGAGACGTGGCCACCAAGGTGCTCGGTCCCAAGCGGGCGAACGCCGCCTTCAAGGACGAGCTGGCGCGGCGCTACGCCGAGGTGAAGGCGGTCGGAGAGCAGCAGTGGTGCACCGACCTGCGCGAGGAGCCGGCACAGGGCGAGGTGCGGATCTTCAAGAACTGAGGCGCAAGCTCAGGCCGGATCTGTCAACGTTGACAGATCCGGCCTGCACGGTCTCACCCGGCGGCACCGTCTACTCGATGAGCACCCGCCACATAGGCCGGCAGCAGCCCGAGCCCGCGCTGCTGCCCGATTAGCTATCCGCCAACCGCCAAGGCGTCGGTCACCAGCCGATTGACCAGGGTGTCCCGCCTTGCCTGACGCAATACGATGCGGGCCGCCGCCCGAGCATTGGCTGCGCGCTGCACACCTTGTGGGCCACCATCACGCAGGGCACGCCACGCCATCGCACGAAACCATCGTATGTTAGCAACAGCTATGGCGCGATTATGGGTAATCGCGCCCCGTTGGCGCGGGTCGACTGGAAATACGGTATGCATTTGTACGATCCTGGACGGCAAAGATACGCCAGCCCGTGAACTAATGCTGTATTCGCATACCAGGATACAGCAATCAATACTCCATCTGGGGGAATCGGAAGATTTTAGCCAGCGCTACGGCGCTGTGTCACTCCGGCTGCTCTACCCGACCCGCCAGGGCCGCTCGCGTCGCCACCGAGTAGCCCGTGACGAGGATCATCATCTCGCGCATGGGCGCTGCTCCCCCTTAGCGTCGAGGTAAACGGGCCCAAGATTAGCGGCGTTGTCCCTTTGCAGCTCGACGAACATCCTGCGGGCGGCCCGTGCAAGTCAGCGGCCGCCAAGGCTTTTGCGAGCGTTAGGCTACGGTGTCGGCCAGATTTGCACGATTAAAGCGCAGTGCTCGCGAGGTTATTTCCGTCAGGCGCTCGCGGAATATCCGATCCTGACGCGGAGAGTCGGGCCCGTCTTGTATTCGCCGGTGCGTTTGTCGGGCTCGGCGGTGGCAGCGGTCCCGAAAAAGCGGCAACTTACGCATACGTCGGTTCGCGCAAGCACCGAGTATCTGCGGCAAGCCACGATGCGGCCTAACGAGGTCGCGCGACCAGAGCAGATCAGATCAATGATGAACGTGTCCGATACCCAGACACAGAGCGCAGGTACCAGGACGCGCCTTGGATGATCAGCTCGGCCTCAAAGTGCCGGATTCAGAAATCGCCACGGGCTACTCTCTTCAGCTTGAGCGCGAGGGCATTGAGGATCATGGACCGGTTTCGAAGGCGGAGCGGCAAGCTGGGCAGGTTTGGATAAGGCCCGTGAGACTTGCGCATTCGCGTTTGCGACAGGCAGCAGCCGAAGTTGTTTCACTTGACTGCCCAAAAGCAAAAACCTCTGCCTTCCGCAGCGGATCGAAGGTGGGTGGTAACAAGTGTCTGCTTTGGTCCAATCGTCTCCTCAAATGAAAGCCCCACGCCAAGAGTCGGCTTGGATCAAAACTTTCATTCTTTTGGCTTCGTAGGGATGTTGAGTTGGGCTTTAAGCTCACGGATTCTCTCCGCACGCGGGCTCGACTGCCGTGCCGCTTCTCGCGCAACTGACAAACACGCCTCAACGCCTGCATGCAGCGTGGCCACGTAGTGGTCCGCGCCGATCTGGTTGCGCAGCGTTTCATCCCTCAGCACGGCATCGGTCGACGGCCACAGGCCAACCAGGACCGGAATTTCGCCTGCGCGCTGGCGCAGGCGCCGCAGCAGATACCGTAGGTGCGACGGGGTGCCGTTGATGTCCAGATAGGAGACGCAGATCATCGCCACCCCCTGCATCTCAAGCTCTCCGATCCGGCTGCGCTTCGTGACGGTGTGCGAAAGAACGCGCGCGCCAACGCCATGCTTCTTGAGGAGTTGCGCCATCATGGCAGCAGCGGCTTCGTCGAGCGGCCCCCGTCCGGCAATACACAAAACCGGAGCTTGACCACGCCAGAGCGGCGGAAGTTCCTGCGGCTCGGGCGCTCGATCCGTGACAGTCCGACTCTCCGGCAGTGCTTGCTCGGATTGGGAGGGAATATCCGCCGAAGCCTGCCGTTCCGACTGCTTTGGATCGGGGTCGCTGTCCTCATGATCGTCCAGGTCCTCGATCAGTTCACGGACAGTCTCTTTGATCAATAGGATCTGGTCTGGCTTGAGTACGCCACGTCGCGCATCATCGGCGGCCATCTGCAGCCCTTTCAGCGCCACTTCGTCGTAGTATGACGACAGCGAGCGCTCCTTGAGCAGTTGCTCCGCGTGCTCCTCAGCCTCATCGGCGTCCCCCGCCAGCATGCGCTGATAGAAGTTCTCGACGGGCGTAAGGGCTGGACGGTCGCCGAGGAGGACGTCCAGGAACTCGAGGTGCTCGATGTGCTTCCCGAGAACGACCAAGCACAGGGTCAGCGGCGTCGACATGAGCAGCCCAACAGGGCCCCACACCCAGGCCCAGAACAGGGCCGAGATCACCACGGCGATCGGCGACATGCCTGTGCTGTGGCCGTAGAGGAGCGGCTCGACACCGTTGCCGATCACTGGCTCAGTCACGAGGAACAGGGCCGCCGTCCACAATGCCATCGACCAGCCTGGCTCTGCAGCAGCCGCCAGCAGGATCGGGCCTGCCGCTGAGGCGAACGCACCGACGTAGGGCACGAAGCGCATGATCGCGGCGACGACACCCCACAGAACGGGGCTCGGTACACCGATCAGCCAGAGCCCAGATCCAATCAGCACACCGAAGGCGATGTTGATCCCGAGCTGTGCCAGGAAGTAGCGGCTCAACCGCCGTGCCGCATCATCCAACGCGGCCGTGGTGCGGTGCAAGTCGTCTGACCCGAAGAGGCGGATCATGCGGTCGCGCAGATCCTGGCGCTGCATAAGGATGAAGATCAGCACGACCAGGATGATGACGGTCGTGGCGAGAGGCTGGAGCAGAGGACCGATGAGGCGTTCGGTGAGCGCCATGGGCGTTGGAGGAGGCTCCCGGACCTCGACAGGGACCGGCTTCGGAGCCTCTTGTGTCGGCGTGGCGTTACTGCCGCTTTCTGGCTCATCTGCGGGCTTGCTGGGCTGCTCTGTGCGGGTTTGGGCACCGCGATTGAGCTGGTTCAGCACTTCAGAGACGCGGCCGAGAGCGCCCTCCTGCAAGCCCAGCACCTTCTGCTCGATAGCTCGCTGATAGTAGGGCAGATCCGTCGCGAGCTGAGCGACTTGGAGGCCGATCACCCCGGCCACGGCCGCAAGGAGGCCGAGAGCGACAAAGACGGTGACGAGCACCGCCAGGATACGCCCTATGAAGCGACGCAGGAAGCGGACAGCTGGGGCGAGGAGAAAGCCCAGCAGGACGGCCAGGGCGATCGGGATGAAGATCTCGCGGCCGAAGTGCAGCACCGCGACCACGAGCACGAGAACAGCCGTGGTTCCGAGACCAGATGGACCAGGCGTGGAGGGTGGGAGCACTCGTGGCGTGCCAGGCTGAGCTTCGGGTTGGTTGGCGGCTTGCATCCCGTCCTCGGCGAACTCACGACAGTGGCAAGCGCTCCGCGTGGCGGAGGCCCAGCTATAGAAAACGCTGCCGCTCATCCTTGTACCATGGATCAGCGTTGAACTGCTCAAACGGCCTGCGTTCGTAACAGACCTCGCCGATTTGACCGTCAGAGTGTCTGGCTCGATAGGCTCCTGAAATGAGGAACTCGTCAGGAGCGGCAGCCGTGTTCTCAAAGCATAGTCGCGAGGGACAGCCGGCGAGGCCCTCTTACCGTATCGCCCGATGCACATGACAGCGAGACCGACGCGCAGCCATTGAGCCCCCTCGTCAATTTTGACATAACGTTTCGGAAAGAAGACCAATAACGAGAGAGGGCCATGTCGTTGTTTTGGATAACACCAAGGCCGTCGACCACTACTTACAGGTAGACTGCTGAGTTTTTCCAAAGCAGATCTCGCCAGGGAATGCCCGCTCAGCCGCTTCCATCCATCTTGCTTCGTGTTTGCGCATCAGCATCACCAACCAGATAAAGCCGGCAGCGGCGACTGCCAGCATAATGATGCCTGCTGGCCCCGTAAGAGATTCGATGCGTGAACCGAAGAAGTAAGCCCCGCAACCGAACACGGTCGCCCAGACGACGCCGCCTGTCGCGTTGAACAGGAAAAATCGTGGCCACGCCATCTGGTTTGCGCCAGCTAAGAGCGCCGCCAAAACACGTAGCACCGCGACGAAGCGGCCGAAGAATACGACTTTTCCGCCGTGCCGCAGGAAGAGGTATTGTCCTAGCTTAATCTTATCTGGCGTAATCCCGACACGAGGTCCGTGGCGGATCAGCACGCGCTGTCCGATGCTCCGGCCGAGCCAGAAGCCGAGACTATCTCCGATGACAGCGCCTGCAGTCGCGGCTGCGATGACGCTGACGAGCGTGAGATTGCCAGTTGCTCCAGCGTAGATTGAGGCAGTGACGAGGCAGGTCTCACCGGGGAGCGGCAGACCCATGCTCTCCAGCCCGATCACCAGCGCCACGATCCAGAGACCGTGCGCAGCGATCAGGCTGGACAGATCACCGAGAATGAACTCCAACATGCACGAACAGCCACCTGAACCAACACATAACCGCCGAGGCCCGACAGCATAGACACCGACCCGAGACAGCGGGCCGGTGATCGCTAACGAGCGGCTCTACAGGAAAGCTTAGTCACAGTTTTCTCTTCGCACCGTCTTCGAGTCACCGAGCTCATTCTCCTTGTGGACAGTTGTATGCGAGCAGCCGCCCCGGCGCTCGACGACAGTGTCGCGATCCGGGCCAGTCGCCGCGTGCCCGACACCTGCGCCAACCGCTGCACCGACCGGCCCGCCCACGGCGGCACCAGTAGCAGCCCCGACGGCGGCCCCTCCTTCAGCAGCAAGAGCGGCCGAGCCGATCAGTGTTGTAGCCGCGATCACAAGCGCAACGCGTTTCATGGCACACCTCCGCGATCCGAAGGCCATGCAACGGTTCGGTATACGTTTCCGTTCCGCGGCCGAATAATCGGAACTGTCGGGTTAGGCTGAGCGTTTCGCTGCGTCGAGCGCAGTATAAGTGGCTTAAAATATTCTGGAGGAAGCGATGGACAAGGATCGAGTCGAAGGGTCGGCCACCAACATGGGCGGCAAAGTCAAAGAAGGTGCAGGCAAGCTCACCGGTGATGACAAGCTGCGCAGTGAAGGCATGATGGATCAGGTGAGAGGCAAGGTTCAGAACGCCGTTGGAGGTATCAAGGATACGCTGAAGGGCAAGTAGCCAGCCGATGCTCGCCAGCTAACTGGGCTGGCGAGCTTCCCTGAAGCTGAGGATAAGGAGAAGCGATGTTTAGAGGTGGGCTACTCTGGCTGCTCGGCATTCCGCTACCGATCATTCTGCTGCTCTGGTTGTTTGGCGTCTTCCACTAACGCCTTCCCTCCTACGCCACCCAGGACAAGCGACAGGTTTGCTCGCTGTTGAAGGAGCGAACCTGCCGTCGCGTCAAAAGCGGAGCGATTGAGCACATAGCCCTAGACGAGCGCGGCACATGTTTCCCTGCATGTGTGGATTAAGCGACCATTCCGAGCCCAACGACGCAGCCCACCAACGTCACTAACGACAGGCCGAATCCGAGGCTTGCCTGAAAAAGGCTGGGGCCGCTGACCAAGCGTGTTCCTTCGTTGCTGCTCATACCACTTACCTTGGCTGTTCGGGCTGGGGCTGCAACGCGGACCGGCATCATGCAGTTCCAGGCATTTGGGGATGGCCCTTGCAAGCTATCCAGTCCGCAGCAGAGCGAGGGCGATTGCATTACACCGGCGACGAGCGCACCTCTCGGCTTGCCCCAGCTCCCTATGATGCCTCTCGTCGGCAAGCCGCTGGACCAGCTCTCGCCGGGTGCCCGCGAGGCGCTGATCGCGGCACGGGGGCTGTCAGGCTGTTGGCCGGGACCGTATGTACGCGGGCAGCGCTGAAAAGCGCCCAGCGTAGGCGGCCCCAGCGTTACTCGGCCTCACTACCGCGATAAAGGCTGAGCGAGATCGATACGCATGAGCACGGGCATCCGGCTGATCGATGAAAAGGCGGCAACGGAGAGCATCGGTCGCCTCGCACAAGGCAAGCTCAGTCTCGAGGTGGTCGGAGCGTTAGCCGGTGAGATAGCGCGGTGGCTTGAGGACCATCCCGATCTGCCCATCGTCGCAGTTTCGGTACGAAGCGGCGGCCGACTGCAGAAACTCTGGGTGCTATTCAGCGCGGTCGAAGCGCAGCGGAAGGACGTCCAGAAGAGCAACGATGCTTTGATGCTATTCAAGGCGACTTGGAATGTGCCTGAGCGTGGTGTTCAGTGGCTTGTGCCTCCAGATAGCCGCACGGTGCTGTATGCGCACTGAGGCTTCGGAGTTGGGCTACTGCCTGTGAAAGCTCCAGCGAATGTCCTGTGGGGCATCAGTGCTGCTGCCCAGCCCCGGCAGCTCCCCTGTGAGCCCGGGAACTCAAGACGCTTGTGCTGGGGCATCCCAGGCCCTTGCTGACAGCTGCAGGACCCGGAGAGCTGCGAGCACCTCTCCTACACTCAGTCGGCGTCGTAGATGAGACAGGCCAGCACGTTGCCGTGCGCGATCGTGCGCTGGCCCGCATCCTTGGTCACGTTCTGACCTGGGTAGTAGTAGCCGAGCGTTCTCTGCGCGGCGTCCAGCGCCTTACGCCGTCCGTTGTTCTCCGTGACGATGTACCCCAATGTTCGCAGGTAGCGATCCTTGATCGTTTCGCGGCTCATATGAATTCTCCTGAAGAGAAATTGGGGTAGCCAAGCCGGTCACCTGCAAACGAGCAGCGCTGCCGCTGGTCATCCTCGGAAGGTGGGGACGACCAGGCACATGCTGGCCTGGTCGTTTGCCGGTGGCGCGCTCAGGCGGCCTTCTTCCGACGCTCCGCCATCATCAGCCCACGAGCCGCTGCGGCTTCCTTGATTTGAGGATCCAGCTCACCGGCGCGCACTGCGGTGATCAGCGCGTCGACGACGCCGGGCAGCTTGTCGAGGCTGCCGATGCTGATCGCGGCCTTTCCGGGCTGAAGATCTAGAGGGCGGCCGCCGACCCGCATGATGAAGTGGACCGTGCCGGCCTCATCCTGGAACCAGCCCTTGCGCACACGGCGAGCCACCTCCACCCGCACGCGCTCGCCTTCAGCATTCTTGCGGATCGCCGCCACCTTCGGCGGCTCGTACAGCCGACCCTCAAGGGCGGCGCTCGCCATGTTTTTCTGCTCGGTCAGCTGACCCAGCAGCTTCTCGCGCGCGCGGGAGAGAGGATCATTGGCCGACGCGGCGGGCGCGGCAGTACTCAACTTGAGCGTCTTGAGCACGGACATCTGCATCTCCTTACATGTGAGCTCGATCAGCTCTCATGTCCGGGACGGTAATGCCGCTATCCTGCCGTTCAACCGAAGATTTTCGGGTGGCGCTGCAAGGATTAACAGGCAGGCCTATGCATGCTTGTAAGCCGGCGCCATCGGGTTGTTGCTGCGGAAAGGCCTCATTTCCCGGCGGAAAAGTTCCACACCGTTATACACCTCGACAGCTGTCAGTTGCTCACCCTCCCAGCATGCACGAGCCATCACGCGCGGGACCGGCCGCCCTTCACACCTGCGATTGCCGTACAAACCGCTCACCGCGAAGCGCTCAGCGTAGTCAGCTTTTCCCATGATCGGGGATTGGCGGTCCCGGTAGCCTCGCCCAAGATTCTGCCAAATGTGGTGAGTCAGCCAGGCGTGGTTGATTGGATTTTCGCTGGCGCAGTGACTGCGGCCCATGAGTTCTTCGCATCGTGTATAGCTCAAGAAATTGACGTGGTACGTCTCGCCGTTGGCCTTAATCTCACCCGACAGCTTGCCGCCGTTAACCCACAGCGAAGCTTCCAGCTTGAGGCCATTAAATGCATCAATGCCTGGCGTGATCTCGTCCGCGAAGCTTCTTGCCGGCTCCGCCCCGCTCCCAGTCCAGGTTGCCTCCTGGTGCTCCTTGTCAGCCGGCTCCGCCTTACTCTCCTCGAACTGGCAGTCGGCACCGGGGAACCACGGCCAAGTCGCGTCCTGCGGGTGCTCGGCTTCCGGCTCCCGAGCCGCGGCCGTGCTCGGCGCGGCCCTTCTTTCTCTCGAGCTTAAATGGGCTGCCACATCTTTGGCTGAGCGAAGCTCACTCACTACTGGCGAGCCGGCAGGCGAGCCAGGGTGTTCAGGTGGCGTGGCGAGCGCCACCTCGTCCGCAGGACTAATCACTGGAACACGCGGAGCAAGACCCAACGACCGACGAGTGGACCGGAGGTCCATCTCAGCCATCCGTTCTGTGTCGTTCCGTTCCGTTAAGTTTCGTTCCGTAGAGAATGCTAAACTACTTGCGCCGTTGAAGTTTCCGCTCCATTTGCCACAACTTGGCAACAAGCTGGCTGCATCCGCGTTACGTGTTGGATACGAGCTGTGTACGTCCTGGTCACGAGCCGATGACGTGCCACCTGCAATGCCGCGGGTGTTCGACCGACCGGTGCCACATGCCAGAGCGTCGGTGTCAAACGCCTGAGGGAAACAGGCGATTAGGTCAGTCAGGATGTTGCCATCGTTCTTCAGCGCTGTTTGGCGCTGCCGTGCAGTGAGCATCGCTGTTTCGGGAAACTCTCGAGTCAGGTATTGGCCGCCCACCCGGAGGCGCACACTCTCAACAAAGCTATCGCGCTGTTTTTGGCTGAGAGGGCGCCCGGCGAGCAGCACCTTCACGCATTGTGCCATGATGCTGCGGTCGATGTTGTCGGTTCGTGGGCTTCGTGTACCATCTTCGTAGGATTGGGCGACCTTAATGGCGAGCCTGAGCCACTGTTCGGAGTTCTTCATGTGAGTTCCTTTCGAGATTGGGCCTCCTCGGCCCCTTCTCGGAAACACTGCTGAACTCACGCTGGCCGCGTCAATATTATCTGCTTGGCGGGCGTTCGGCAGCCCACTTGCAAAGGACGAACGGGAAATCGGTGCGGCGAGGCTAAGATTGGGGCTGCCAAGCGAGGCAAGCCGCTGTCTGAGGCTCACAAAGAGGCAATCCGAGCGGCACGCACGGGAGTAGCCCAGAGCGACGAGCACAAGCGTAAGCGCATCGAGGCTATTAGAGCCACCAAGCAGCGGCAGCGCGAAGAACGTCTGGCGCTCACAACCCGCGTGGCTGAAGCCGCATAACGTGCTGGCGCGGCGGGGTGGGAACATGCCCACTTCGCACCGTACCATGGTGCTGCGGGCAAGCTCCTGCCCACATAGGGCTGAGCATGAGAAAGCCCCGGCGCGGGTCCGGGGCTCTTACTCTCACCTCAGCGGTCGAGCTGCAGATAGCAGTTACCGAACGGATCCCGTCGTCTCGACAACGTCGCTGGGCTGAGCCTGGGCCGCGGGGACTGGACGCAGTGTGGTGGTCAGCTCGGAAGCCGGACGCACCGCCGCCGTAGAACGGGCCTGCTCGCGGAAGAGCGGCGGGGTGAGGTTGATACGGTCCTCGRCCATCGCGACACCCACCGTAGCGGTGGAGGCGAGAGCAGCGAGGGCGAGAAGCTGAAGGGCGCGCATGGATCGTCTCCCGTGAGATCGGTCCGGGTAACCAACCGATGCGTGGATTGAACCACAGATTCGTGCGCTGCGGTTTGCGCATTTCGCAACGCACCATATTGCGGTTCCGCCACCCGAGATCAGATATTCTGCATCTCCCTGAGCGCAATAAACGATGCAGAAACCGAACAAGCCATGCGCTTAGCGCCTGAGTAGAAAATATTGATGCCGGCCTAAACTTTTTTGCACCGCGAGATAGTACGCGGTCGACCGAATGACGAGGCGATTTAGTGCTGCATCGTCTCGGACTGCAACTCTGCTCGCCGCTCGTGGCAAGGCTCGCACAGCCCTCGCAAGCAGCCCGGTTCAGAACGCCGGAACGTCGGCGCTAATTCGCCTAAACGTCAAAAATCACTTCGGATGTCCGGCTATGGCCGTCGGGAAAACAGTTAGTATCATGTATGTAAAAGTTGTGAAAGCTAATCCTTCTTAGAACCCGTACGAGTCTTCAATCTCTCAAACCCACCTCTTTTCGACATCGACCAATCCACATACGCGGTGATGTCCTTGTCCTTCCACTAGCTCCTCTGTAATGACATGGCCGTGCCATTCCATGCCAGCTGCGCAGTGGACATCTTGTAGTTCGCCTCGATTCGAAACTTCATGGAGTACCGCACCAGCGTCTTAATGTTCTCAGCTACAGGCTTGTGCTGGTGGAACTCCGTGACGTTCACCTGATATGGCCTGCTGTAGCCCTTAGATCGGAGCGCTTTGGCGAACTCCTCGCGGGTCACATCGCCCAGGTGCACCAGCGCATGTAGGTGTGGCTGCCACACCGTTTGATCGTAACGGTAGGCGAACTGCGGCCATTCCGCCTGCAGCGCGAGCTTCTTATTCCGACCCAGCTTGGTCTCGGCGTCCTGCCAGTCGTGCCGGTCCATCTCCCACCAGCCCGTGTAGTGCACGGAGTTCCAGCGGTTGTCTGACTTCCGCTTATAGCGGATCATGTTGCGGACGCTCGTCTCGGTTTCATCCATGCATGGATCTACCGTGCCAAGATCCAACGTAGGCGGCACCAGTAGCGTGAGGAATGCCATGTCGTCATTGGTGGCTCCTGCGAAGTACTTCTTGATGGCCTTACCTGTTTCTTTGCCACGCTTCACCATGAAACAGCGCGGGCACAACGGTACACCGCATAGCCGCATGTTATGTCCGTTCTCGTCCATCGTGCCGCAGGCTTCCATTCGCTCGTACTTGTCGTGCCTCCAACCAATTGCTTTCATCACACGCGTGCGTTGCTCGGCCATTCCCGGAAACAGGTAACGGATGTTCCTCCGCTCCCAATATGTGAGCTCCGGGATGAGCGCGGATCGTATTTCTTTGATGGTAGTTTCCATGTTGTCTGGTCCTTGATGTGAACTCTTGTTCCCATCTATTTTATGMCAGACGCGAAATTCGATTTTTACCTGAGCATCATGGGACGACAGCCAGCTGCGGCGTCATCACCGAATACACTGGGACGCGCCGGCAGGTAGGCTGCTGCGTCCTCGCGGCCCTATGGCTCAGGGACGTCGCTGCATCCACGTCCGCAGCCACGCCAATCCGAGAGGGAAGAAGATCGGCGTTGTAGAAAGTCAGAGGGTGCCATTCCAGGCGGTCCAGTGGCCCAACTTCGGCAACTCCTGGCCGGAAGCAGCACGTCCGCTGCGAACTGAGTAAGACGGGATAAAGGACATTTGGCTTGCGACCCAACCCGGTAGCATAAGCTGTTGAAGATGCCGCTCGATAGTCGATTTGGATGTAGATCATAGGGCGTGCAGGTGACCGCACCCTCAGTTGTCACGCAATTTCTCAGTGATGAAGTCGACGAAAGCGCGCGCGGCCATGCGGGTCGCGCGACCCATCGGAAAGTAGGCGTGGACCGGAAGCTCCGCCATTTCCCAGTCCGGAAGCAGGTTCACGAGCGCCCCTTGGTTCAACTCGCGTCGACACCCCCACGACGTCGATGAGGTGATCCCCAGACCGCTGGCCGCCGCCGCAACGGCTCCTGCCGTGTCGTTGGTCGAGATGTGGGGTTGAACGGCAACCTGCACCGTCTCGCCGTCGCGCTGAAATTGCCAGGACGAGGCCTGCATCGCCGCCGGGCCGGCCACGATGCGATGCTTCTCGATGTCGGCGGGTACCTGCGGGGTGCCATGGCGCGCGAGGTAGGTTGGAGACGCGACGGCGACGCGCCGCATCTTTCCGATCAGCTTCGTCGTCCCGGTGGCGTCCGGGAGCCGGCCCACGCGGATGCCGACGTCGACCGCCTCCTTGACCATGTCCTGGTTCCGGTCGTCGAGCATGACCTCGATGCGAAGGTGGGGATGTACTTCCGCGAACGCCGGCAAGCTCGGGATGACGATGCTGATGGCCAGCGTCGACGGCATCCCGACTCGGAGCAATCCGCGTAACTCACCGGTCTCGCGCACGCTGTTCTCGGCGTCCTCCAGGGCGGCGAGTATCGGCTCGATTTGAGCGAGGAATCTCTGCCCGGCCTCCGTCGGCGTGACCGCTCGCGTGGTCCGAGCGAGGAGGCGCGCACCCAGTCCCGCCTCAAGCTCGGCGATCATCCGGGATACCTGCGACTGCGCGAGGTCGCATTCGCGCGCGGCCGCCGAGAAACTGCCGAGGCGGGCGACGCGCGCGTAGAGCTTGAGGCTCAGAAGATCCTTCACGGATCAACTCCTGACCGGAACACGATTCCCGGACGTCCCCGGCTCTCGCCCGGCCGGATACTAATGCCGGGCCAGCATAGAACATAGCGGAATTCAGCGACTACCGAGCAGAGGCGGTAGATAGGATCTTCCAACCCAGCCCGGCGACGTATGCCGGATTAGAAGGTCGGTGCCGCCCCGGCCAATCCCGGCGGCAAGTGGTTTTCTCCAATCACTGCTCAAAACGCAGACCGGCACCTGTATTCGCCGTGCGCGCCCTCATGTCTGAAGGAGATCATCATGACCACCGTTCTCGTAACCGGCGCCTCGGGTGACACCGGGCGTCCCACCGTCGAACGACTGCTCGAAAAAGGCCTCAGCGTCCGTGCGCTGGTACGCAAGGACGACGAGCGGGCCCAGCGCCTGCGCGACCTTGGCGCCGAGGTGGTGCTCGGCGACATGAGGAGCCTGCGCGACATCCGGCTCGCCATGGACGGCGTGCGGCGTGCCTACTTCGTCTATCCGCTGGAGGAAGGGCTGGTCGAGGCCGCTGTCATCTTTGCGCAGGCGGCGAAGGAGCAAAACCTCGAAGTCATCGTCAACATGTCCCACAAGCAGGCGCGCCCGGCCGCACGCAGCAAGGCGAGCCAGAACCACTGGCTGTCCGAGCAGATCTTCACCTGGTCCGGTGTGCCTTCCGTGCACCTGCGGATCACCTTCTTCGCCGAGTGGCTGCTCTACATCGCGCCGCAGATCCGCTACGGGCGCTACGTGATGCCCTACGACAAGGACAGCCGCTTCGCCCCCATCGCGGGCAGCGACATCGCCCGCATCGTCGCCGGCATCATCGACAACCCGGGGCCCTACCTCGGGCAGGCCATCGCCCTGCATGGGCCGGTGGAATACAGCCACGAGGAGCTCGCGGCCGAGGTGAGCCGCGTGCTGGGCAAGGACATGCCCTACGAGCACGTCACTGTGTCGACGTTCCTGGAGCTTTTCGGCCTCCAGGACGCCCAGGCCATGCGGCGGCACTTCGAGGCGGTCACCATCGACCAGCAGGAAGGCCTGCTCGCGGGTACCGACACCATCGGCAGGGAGATCATCGGACAACCGCTCGTGACCATCGAGGAGTTCATCAGGGCGAACCTCTCGAAGTTCGTGCTCGAATACCCCCTGGCCGCCAGCCGGCGGTGACAACGTCCGGCGACCGCCCGGTGCCTCAGGCCCGCGGTCGCCGGACCCCGGTGATTGATGCTGGGGCGAGATAGATATTAGCCGAAAACAGCGGCTACCGGCCCAGCCGCCCGCGGCCGATAACCAACACATCGAAACGGAGGCGCCAGGCAGCGGCGCCTAATCCAGCAAAGTCCAGCGCGAATAAAGTCACCGCGCCCACTAACCCAAATAACTTCGATGATCGTGTCAACCCCCTTTCCGAAGGAGCTTTCGTCATGTCCAAGAAGGTGCTCATCACAGGTGCGACAGGCGACACCGGCCGTGCCGCCGTCCGGGAAGCCATCGCTCTCGGACTCGACGTCCGCGCGATGGTGCACAGCAGGGATGACCGCGCGGCGGCCCTGGAGGCGCTGGGCGCCGAGGTAGTGGTCGGCGACCTCTTGGAGATCAACACCGTCCGCGACGCGATGAACGGTGTCGAGGCGGCCTACTTCGTGTGGCCGGTCCAACCCGGCCTGATCAACGCCACGGTGAACTTCGCCCAGGCCGCGAAGGAGACGGGCGTCAAGACCGTCGTCAACCTCTCGCAGCGCTCGGCCAACCGTGAGTCCTCCAGCAACTCGTGCCGCGACACCTTCATCGCCGAGGAGGTTTTCAACTGGTCGGGCCTGCACGTCATCCACCTGAGGCCGACCTACTTCTTGGAGTGGCTGCTCTACCCCTGGCAGCTCCCCTACCTCCAGCAGGGCGTCCTGCGCATGCCGGTCGGCAAGGGCCGCCACTCGCCCATCGCCGCCGACGATCAGGGCCGCGTCATCGCCGTGCTTCTGAAGGACCCGGAAGGGCACATCGGCACCACCATCCCGATCTCCGGTCCTGTTGAGATGGACCATGAGCAGATGGCCGCAGAGCTGTCCGAGGCGCTCGGCCGCAAGATCGTCTTCCAAGACCTGCCGGTCGACGAATACGCCGCCTCCATCACGGAGATGGGCGTGCCCGCCTACATCGTGCAGCACCTGAGCGGCGCCATGGTGGACTACCAGAACGGCCACATGTCCGGTGCCGACGACAACGTCGAGAGGCTGACCGGCCGGCGCTCCATGACCGTCGGCGAGTTCGCCCGCCTGCACGCGGACAAGCTCAACGCCCACTGACATCCACCGGCGCGGACCCGCCTCCGGATGTCCGCGGCCTCCCTCATCCCCAATCCGCATGAAGGATTCACGGTCATGGACATCTCCGGTTCTGTCGTCCTGGTCACGGGCGCGAATGGCGGCATCGGGCGCGCCTTCGTCGCCGACTTGCTGAAGCGCGGCGCGGCCAAGGTCTACGTGGCGGCACGCGACACCGCTTCGCTCAGGACACTGGTCCGTGACGGCGACCGCCGCCTCGTGCCGCTGCCCCTCGACGTCACCGACCCCGACCAAGTCGCCGCCGCCGCCGGCGTGGCGAAGGACGTGACGCTGCTCATCAACAACGCCGGATTCGCAGCCTTCCAGGGCTCGATCTCCGCCCCCGACATCGAGGACGCACGGCGGGAGATGGAGGTGAACTACTTCGGCACGCTGGCGCTAACTCGCGCCTTCGCGCCGGCGCTGGCGGCGTCCGGCGGTGGCGCCGTGCTGAATATGCTGTCGATGTTGGCGCTGGTCAGCCTGCCGCTGGCGGCGACCTATTCCGCCTCCAAGGCGGCGACCCTGTCGCTCACCCGCAGCATCCGCGCCGAGCTCGGCGCGCAGGGCACGCAGGTCGTCGGCGTCTTGGCGGTTCAAACTGAAACGCCTCTGGGGGCCAAGCTGCCCGAGCCGCGGATGTCGCCGGCCGAGGTCGCCTCCGACGCGCTCGACGCGGTGCAGGCCGGCACGAACGACGAGATCGTCGCCGGCGCCCAGTCCCGCGGCATCCATCAGGCCTTCATGGCCGACCCGAAGGCTGTGCAGGCGATGATGTCCACTCGCCTGCCCAAGCACGCCTGACCGACCGCAAAGCCGTAGATCTCAGGAGGCGACCATGGACTTTCTCGACACGCTGCTAAAGCGCAACGCCGACTTCGCCGAGACCGGCTTCTCGGCCGGCATGAAGATGATGCCGTCCTGCCGGACGATGATCATCGGCTGCGTCGACCCTCGGGTCGACCCGATGGACATCCTCAAGCTCAAGCCGGGCGAGGCCGCCATCATCCGCAACGTGGGTGGCCGTGTGAGCCCGGCGCTGCTTGAAACCCTGGCGCTCCTGCGGGTCGTGTCTCGGGCGGGCGGCCAAGAGGTCGGCACCGGCTGGAACCTGATCGTCCTGCACCACACTGATTGCGGTATCATCGGGTGCTATCATCACGCGCCTGACATGCTGGCCAAGCACATGGGCGTGTCGAGGAGCGGGCTTGAGGCAGTCGCGGTGACCGACCCCTACGAGGCCGTCGCCGTCGACGTGGCCGCGCTCAAGGCCAACCCGAATCTTCCCGGTGGGTTCATGGTCTCCGGCCTCGTGTACGATGTAGCCAAGGGAACCATCGACACGGTCGTTCCGCCGGCTCTGCTTCGACCCGAAGACTGACGCTGGAACGACGGCTCAATGCGGTCGTCCGTCCTCAGAATGGTGCGTGATAATTGCATACGGCGCTGTCGATGCTGCATTCGACGGTTCTGACAGCGGAGAACAGAGCGATGTCTCTCTCGATGTACCAAGCCTCGATTCCTGTCTTCACGCGGGGGCTCGGGGTGCTGTCGGACCTGCTCGCGAAGGGCGAAGCTCATGCCCGGGCGAGCGGCCTCGATCCCGCAACCATGGTGGCGACCCGCCTCGCCCCCGACATGTTCCCCCTCTCCGGGCAGGTGCAGCGGGCGAGCGACACGGCCAAGTTAGCGGCCGTGCGCCTCTCGGGCGGGTCCGGGCCCTCCTTCGCCGACGAGGAGGCGACCCTCGACCACCTTCGCGCGCGATGCGCGCGCACGGTGTCCTACCTGGAGACGGTCCCTACCGAGGCTCTGGAGGACAGCGAGGCACGGCAGATCACGTTCGGCGGCGGAGCGCTTAAGGCGACGCTCTCAGGAGACGCGTATCTCCTCACCTTCGCGCTGCCGAACTTCTTCTTCCACGTCACCACCGCCTACGACATCCTGCGCCACCTCGGCGTTCCCCTCGGTAAGATCGACTACCTCGGCATGCACGATCGCACGTGAGAAGCCGACGCGGCCGGGTCTCCCTCGATTAGGGCCGCTGCATCACGCCCTCGTCGAACGACAGTCGGACACGGCGCCGGCCCTCGAAATTCGAAGCAAGGAAACAGCGATCATGACGATGCTTCTTCTCGCGCTGCTCGTCGGCGTGATCGCCGGCCTGCGCGCCCTGACGGCTCCGGCCATCGTCAGCTGGGCGGCGGCGCTGGGCTGGCTGAACCTCGACGGGTCCTGGCTTGCCTTCCTGGGCTATCGCTTCACGCCCTACGTGTTCACGGCCCTGGCGCTGGTCGAGTTCGTCACCGACCAGCTGCCGAGCACCCCGAGCCGGAAAGTACCGATGCAGTTCGCCCCTCGGCTCCTCACCGGCGCGCTCTCCGGGGCGGCGGTCGGCATCCCCTCCGGCCAATTGGTTGGCGGCCTCGTGGCCGGCGTCGTCGGCGCCGTTATCGGGACCTATGGCGGCGCCGCGGTCCGCGGGCGTCTGGCGGCGTCCTTCGGCAAGGACCGACCCGCCGCCCTCATCGAGGACGCCGTCGCCATCTTGGGCGGCGCCCTGGTCCTGGGAGCGCTGTGATGTGCAGCCGCTTCGACGCCATCGTGATCGGTGCCGGGCAGGCCGGGCCGCCGCTGGCCGGGCGCCTCACCGCCGCAGGCCAGCGGGTGGCCGTCATCGAGCGCAAACTCTTTGGCGGCACCTGCGTGAACACCGGCTGCATGCCGACCAAGACCCTCGTGGCGAGCGCCTACGCCGCCCACCTCGCCCGGCGCGCCGCCGAATATGGGGTTGTCCTCCAGGGAACGGTGGGCATCGACGCCAGGGCGGTGGCCGCACGCCAGCAGGGCGTCTCCACCAAGGCGCGGGCCGGTGTCGAGGGGTGGCTGCGCGGCATGGAGGGCTGCACCGTCCTCAACGGACAGGCCCGGTTCGTATCCGGGCATGCAGTGGCGGTCGGCGACGAGGTGCTGGAAGCCGACCGCATCTTCATCAACGTCGGCGGCCGCGCGCACGTACCTGCCATGCCGGGCATCGATGCGGTCCCGTTCCTGACCAACACCACGCTACTCCAGCTCGACACGGTGCCCGAACACCTCGTCGTGGTCGGCGGCAGCTACATCGGGCTGGAATTCGCCCAGGCCTACCGCCGCTTCGGCAGTGAGGTCACCGTCGTGGAGATGGGACCGCGTCTGATCGGGCGCGAGGACCCGGACATCTCCGAGGCGGTCGCCGCCATCCTGCGCGACGAGGGCATCGCCCTGCGGCTGAACGCCGAGTGCATCCGGTTCGCGCCCCACGCCGACGGGGTCGCTGTCGGGGTGAACTGCACCGACGGCGAGCCGGAGGTGGTCGGTTCGCACGTGCTGCTGGCGGTGGGCCGTCGGCCTAACACCGACGACCTCGGTCTGGAGGCGGCCGGCATCGTCACGGACGCGCGCGGCTTCATCACGGTGAACGACGGCCTTCAGACCAGCGTTCCGGGGGTCTACGCGCTCGGCGACTGCAACGGACGCGGCGCCTTCACCCACACCGCCTACAACGACTTCGAGATCGTAGCCGCGAACCTCCTTGACGGCGCGAGCCGCAGGGTGAGCGACCGGATCCCCGGTTACGCCCTATACATCGATCCGCCTCTCGGCCGGGTCGGGATGAGCGAGGCGGAGGTCCGCGCGAGCGGCCGTCCTGCGCTAATCGGCACCCGGCCGATGACCCGCGTCGGCCGAGCCGTGGAGAAGGGCGAGACCAAGGGCTTCATGAAGGTGCTGGTCGATGCCGAGAGCCAGGCGATCCTGGGCGCGGCGATCCTCGGCACCGGGGGCGACGAGGCGGTGCACGGCATCCTCGACATGATCAACGCCGGGGCGAGCGCTCAGACCGTGCAATGGGCTGTGCCGATCCATCCGACCGTGTCGGAGCTGATCCCGACCGTGCTCGGGGATCTGAAGCCAATCAGTCACTGAGGGAGGCTACAATTGGCGCGGTCGAACGCTACGACATCCTGATCCTGGGCGGAGGCAAGGCCGGCAAGACGCTGGCGATGGATCAGGCCAAGACCGGCAAGCGCGTCGCGGTCGTCGAGGCCGGGATGATCGGCGGCTCCTGCATCAACATCGCCTGCATCCCGACCAAGGCGCTGGTCCGGAGCGCGCAGGTTGCGGACCTGTTCTGGCGCGCCGAGGAGTTCGGGGTCGTACTGCCCGAGGCGCCGACCGTCGACATGGGTCGTGTGGCCGCGCGCACCGCGGAGGTCGTCGCCGGCATGGTCGAGGTCAACGCCAAGGCGTTCGCCGCGAGCGGGTTCGAGCTCGCGCTAGGCTGGGGGCGGTTCATCGAGCCCAGGGTGATCGAGGTCGCCGCTGAGGGAGGCACGCGCCGGCTCACAGGGGACCGCATATACCTGAACCTCGGCACGCGCGCCGCCATCCCGCCCGTGCCCGGTCTGCGGGAGGCGGCCCCGCTCACTCACGTCGAGGCATTGAAGCTCGACGTGGTGCCCGAGCGCCTGTTGGTAATCGGCGGCGGCTACATCGGGATGGAGTTGGCACAGGCCTTCCGGCATCTCGGGGCCGAGGTGACCATCATCGAACATGGGCGACAGCTCGCTACGCGCGAGGATGCCGACGTCGCGTCCGCGATCCAGGATCTGTTCTCGGCCGACGGCATCAAACTGGCCCTGGACGCCCGCATCGCCGAGGTCACAGGCCGCTCTGGCGAGAGCGTCATGGTGCGTCTGGAAGATGGACAGAGCTTCACCGGATCGCACGTGCTAGTGGCGGCCGGCCGGGACCCGATGACGAGGGACATCGGCCTCGACATCGCCGGCGTGACGCTCGACGCGCGCGGGTTCATCTTGGTCGATGACCGACTGGCTACAAGTGCGCCAGGCATCTGGGCACTCGGCGAGGTCGCCGGCAGCCCGATGTTTACGCATGTCGCGCTCGACGACTATCGGGTGGCCAAGAGCGGCATCGTGGGTGGGGACCGCACGACCAAGGATCGGCTCGTGCCCTACAGCGTATTCCTCGAGCCCGAGTTGGGTCGGGTGGGCCTGAGCGAGCGCGAGGCCGCGCGGGCTGGAGTACCGTATCGCGTGGCGCGGCTCGCGATGGATGCCGTCCCGCGGGCTCGCACGCTCTCGGCGAGGACGGGCTTCATGAAGGCGCTGGTGGGCGATGACGACCGCATCCTGGGCTTCGCGATGCTGGGTGCCCAGGCCGGCGAGGTCATGGCGACGGTGCAGATGGCGATGCTCGGCGGCCTACCCTACACTGCCTTGCGCGACGGCATCTTGGCCCACCCTACCTTGGCGGAGGGGCTCAACATGTTATTCGCGCCCGTAAGCGAACGTAGCAGTTTGTCGAAGGCGGCCTGATCGCTCGTTGACCAGCAAGCGCTCGGTCGAACTAACAGACCGGCGGGACGACAACCGAGTCGGCTGCGATAATTTCCAGGTTTGCCACTAGAACGAGGCACCTGTCGACCTCAGCAAAACCTCGCTTGCGCCGCACACGACAGCGGCTGCGACATGGCCTGATCTTGTTCATAGAGGGGGCGGTCGGTTGCCATGATGCAGCGGTTCAGAATCGTCCCTACCCGAACCTGTGGTCAAGGCTGAGATGATGTCCGCTTCGGAGTAGCTACTGAAGGCTGCCGAATGACCAAGTTGGGCGCAAAGCCGAATGTCCGTTGTGCGGCAAAGGGCAAGGTCCGGCACCGCGCCAACCGAAGGCGCGTAAAGGCTCTCTGCGGCGCTAGGCCAGCACTTTCGCCGCGTTTGCGCCGTGCTCGCGAACATGAACCTCGGCGAGGCGGATTCGCGGGCTGAGGCTCTGCTCGGCCAACCAGTCGCTGACCCAAGCGAAGATGTGCTCGGCAAACGCCTCACAGCTCACGTGCGGGAGAACGACGAGCTGGACCAGGCCAATCTCGTCCATTGCTCGCAGCTCGGCTAGCAGCGGATCGTCCGCAGCGACCAGCGTTTTGTGATCGAAGGTTTGCTCCAGCCAGCGCCTCACGGGTTTGAGGCTGCCGAAATCCATGACCCAGCTGCGTGCATCAAGGTCGTCGGCTTCGAACTCCAGGTGCACGGCGAGCGCGTAGCCGTGGAGGAACCTGCAATGCGAAGCTGACCGCCACTGCCGAAAGCAGCAGGACAGGCCGACGTCGTGGCCATAGGTCTTCGTGCTGCGATATTTCACGCGTAAGTCTCCAATCGTTGGGACCGGTGCCTTCGCAGATCGGAAGGCCGAGTTGCGTTCGATGCGCTCCCAACCGCAGAGCGCCTTTGACCAACAGGCCTCTGCGGCTGGCTGGATGGGTGGGCGAGGGGCGCTCAGAGCCCCTCGAGCACCTTCGCGTACAGCTCATCACCCGAGAAGAACGGCGTCAGCTGCTGTCGGCAGCCTTCGAGCTCAAAGCCACCCTGCTCAGCGCGTGTCAGCACCTCGCGAAGGTGCGCAACAAGCGCCGGCTTGTTCCTGCGATAGGCATCCTCGTTGAGGGTCCATTCGGACGGGTAACGGAACCCAGCTGGGTAGAGCTCTCGATAGCTGAGACGATCCGGCACCACCGGTACGGCACCGGCGAGCACCCCCTCGTAGCAGCCGATCCCGAGTGTCTCCTGCAGAGAGCACGAGAACACCACGCGGCTCTGCGCAAGCAGCCGGTGATACTCCTCCTTGGACCTCGACGTTTCTTGGCAGACGATGAACCGCCAGTCCGGAAAGCTGCCTGCGAGATCGCGGAACATGTCCACCTGCTTCTCCGGTGCCAGCCGGTGGGGGAACAGCACGATGTTCTCCTTGGGCAAACCGGCATATGGCGCCAGCACGTTCGGCAGGTACTCCATGGGCCAGCCGCACTGCGCAATACGCGGATGGGCCGGCGAGAGATCGAAAGCGTCGCAGAACAGCTCCACGTGGTAGCGCGTGGCAAAGACGTTCAGATCGTAGGCGTCGAAGAGCGCTTGCTCCATGCCGCGCGCCCACTGCCTGCGAGCGATGCGGGCAAGGAAATCGTTCGGATCGTACGAGCCCGCGTGCCATAGGCCGAAGATGACAACGGGCACCTCGAGCAGCTCGCTCATGTAGCGGATTTGATGCACTCCGGGGTGCCAAGCGTCGGGGACGACGAAGATATCCCCCGGCTGCACCTCGCCATTGTTGAAGAGCTCGGCCACCCGAGCGATCTGCGTACCCTTGTAGATGTTGGTGGCGGCGAAGTTCAGGAAAGTTTCTGGGGTGGTACCCTGCCGAAGCAGGGTACCCTTGATGCTGCGAATTTGTGTCGCCACGCCCTTACGCTTGGCCGCTCGCCTCAGCCGCTTCGGAAGCTCTGACACCCACTCGCACGTGTAGCGCTGCTGGTGAGCCTCGATGGGCAGGATCCGGATTCTCACGACACCGGCTCCGCTGTAACATGCGCCGGGTAGGTCGCCTCAGAGGTGTACTCGCCGTCCTCGGACACCTCGATCCTAACGGACCTTCCAGGATACCTCTGCGAGATGTGCCGGTAGAGGTCATGCCCGATCGTCTCGCAGCTCTGATCGCCAAATTCCAAGGGACCCGGGCCGTAGAGACTCTGCAGCCAGTCTGAGAGATCGTGGAACTCGACCTCGCGATCACGATGCCGAACCTCAAGTGAGACCTTGAAGCGGAACGTGTGACGATGACGCTCCGACAGGTAAGATCGGTGGGGCGGTGCATCAGGCCAGCGGTGGAAGCCGATGCGAGCGAACCTTACGGAGATCTCGTGACGTGGAGCGATAGGGGCATCGTCAGATCCAGGGACAGTGCCTCCTGCCGCATCGGGAGCAGGCGCTTCGTCTGGGGCGTCACGATGCCGGAGCCAGAGCCAGATCGCCAAGCTCGCTACCATCTTGATAATGCAGGCGATGAGAAATGCGCCGAGAGTGAAGCGCTCGATCAGCTGCAAGAAGACGAAGCTGTCGATAGGAACAGAGCATGCCGAGGAGATGAGGATCCGGTCCTTGAGCGGCTTGCGCAGGATCGTGAACACGATCTGATCCACCGTCTCGCTAATCACAAAAGCGATCGCGCTGGCGAGGGCAATCCAGCCGCCCGCTACAAAGTAGCTGCCGGCAGCGGCTAACAACGTAGCCACGAGGACGCGCTGGCCGATCTCCTGCTGACTGAAGTCACGCAGCACGAACACGACACCGGCCGCGAACAGAGCAGGTGGGATCTTGGCCCCGAGCACGTCCCAGTCGCCTATGCCGTAGACAGTCCAGTTGATGAACAAGATGAACAAGACGTAGAAAGGAGTCCACGGGCCAATAGGGCTCGGGCCGCGAGAGTTGCGGTTGCGCATGTTGGTGCTCCATTGCAGTTTGATTTACTGAGTTACTGGAGTAGCGGCTGCAGACGTCACGCAAGAAGAGCTTGCGAGTGCCGATCACGGCAGCGTTCAAGGACGATGTGCGTCTCTTCTCCAGCGCGTATGGACGAACGTGTGAGCAAATGATGAGGGCGTACGGTACTTGTTCACACTCTGAGGCAACGCGATAGCGGGTCGAATTAACTCTAGGATGTATCAAAAGCCATGATCTGCTCCTTTGTGACTTTGCAAATTGCAAAGTGTCGCTGCAGCTGTCAGTCAGCGGTCGATATCTTCCGGCAGCAGTGTGCTGTTCCGCCCGCGTCCAGCGAGTTGATCGAGATCTGCCGCCCACCGCTGAATCAGCGTCATCGGCTTCTCGCTACGCAGCACCTCACGGATTTTGGTCGTGAGATCGACGAGCCTTTCAGGGAGCCACAGACGGCTCTCTGCCTCTGTCAGCCGCAGACGATGGTTGACCTGTGCGATGGCATGACACAGCTGCCATACGTTGTGCGCGGCAAGAAGAACCTGAGACAGTGAGTCCCAGCACGTCTTGCCGGAACTTTTTACACACAGGTCGCCTAGTGTAAGCCGATCTGCAAACGGGCTAGAACATGGCCAAGGTGAGTCACTCCTTATGTGACGCGGGTTGTCTGGCATAGCGCATGCTGTAAGGTGGATTTTACGCGGTAAATTCGCGATGTCTGCGTAAGCTCGCTGGTAACGACCCGCGATGAGGAACGGGGTTGAGCTATCGAACGTCAGCTCGGCTCCGCCATGTGTTTCAGTCAAGCCGTCCTGAACCGCCGTAAGCGCGCAGGCTACTTCTGGGTGGCCGGTCCCTAGAACGTGAATCCTAGGTCGTTTCCCAGGTAGCCCTCATCGCGAAGGACCACCAGGTGCTCAAGTGTGATGGAAAGGTGAAGCCGCGTTGCGCCGGCAAACGCCCAGCCATCAAGAGCTCGATCACCGAATAGCGCGCGGTCATTCAGGTGCTTGATCCCGTTGCRCCATGCACGAGCTTCTTTCCTAGATCGTCCCTGCATGACATTCAGCAGTTTGGTACGGCCTGGCTCGCGATTGCGGATATAGTATAACGCGTTTCTCAACGTAAATTCTAGACACTGCCTGAAGCTGTAGAAGCCAGTCCCGGGTCTTCCAATTGCGGAAGTTGGCGCATCGATCACTGGTGCAGACTCCTGCTCCTCGGAGGCACGGAGTGTATTGTCCATGTACGTCACGGTGAGCGGGAGCTTGCCGGTCCCGATCTGAAAGCCCCCACTGTCAAGACAACCACATGCAACAGCAATCGCGCGTGTGGAGACCATGCAGTTCGGATTTCGATTAGCCAGAAGGTGCGGCGCAGCGTACAAGTAGCGGGAAAGCGTGGCTATGCCCTGGCCATTCAGTAAGTGAAGGTCACCTTTTGTAAGGCGTCCATCGGTACGTAGCGGCCCGTAACCGTCGCCAACAAGCCGAGCGTAGCCCGGCTGGATTGCCGGACAGTACTGCGCACCGTCGTGCTTTAGCAAATTTGGCTGCATTTTCTCACCTTTCCTACTGAGAGAGCGTGCAATCGTTGAGTTCCGTCTACCCTAATGGGGGGAGTGCTTGGGCAGCATCGCCCGGACGGCCTTCTCCGCGCGGATGCCAGATTCTATCGGCCCGTAGAGCAACGTTCCGCTGTCGTTACCGGCTGGCAGCCCAACGAACAGTGATATGTCGCTAGAATTTCCTGGACCGCTCGAACATTTTGGAAGCTGCCCAAGCGCGGGAAGACATTCCCTTACGAGTAGCGTGAGTGGCTGGGCGTCGGCCGAGCCGCTCATGTTAGTTCCGGTTTCGGCCTCGCTACCTCCTCTTGGTGAGGAAGCTTTGCCGTCGCTCCCATCGTGCCTGGTGAGAGTGCCTCCAGAACGATCCGCCTCCATGGGTATTGCACTGATGCAACCGCCTGATCCGGCTAGTTCGGTTTCGGCCGGTACGCTGGCGTCAACTGGGGCGACATCCATCGTGCCAAGTTCTTCGTTCCCCGGTTCATCTCCGTTGCTGCCAACGCGTGCAGCGTCATTCGCGAGATCACGAAGTTTTTGGTCACTCATTTTATGTGTTTCTTGATAGATGATTCCCTCGCTGCCAAATGCGAGAGAAATTCCACTTGACCTACAAAACACTGCTATGCCTTCCATTACGTGAGCTGTACGGCTGACATCATGTGGCCGCATTGACTCTCCGCTCTCTTCTCTCAAGGCGTATGAGCTACCCAGCTTAATCGCGGCAGCATAAATGGCGCGATCGTCGTTCTTCGCATTCGAAGCAACCGCTATATTGTTAGAACTCAGCTTTCTCTCAAGGTAACCTGGCTTTATCCGGCTCTCTGCAGTCCATACAAGGAGTGATATAATATGTCGCCTGTTATGCTTGCGCTTTGCGGGGCCCATCCAGAGATAAAAGCGTTCGTCCTTCAGTTTGATAGCGCCCAATCTTCGATCGAGAATCTCCTCGCGCTTACCCTCGAAAGGGACCGCTGGATCATCAGTAGCGTCTTGCTCTGGATCTTTTTCATCCAGGAATGTGGAACTGTCGCCTGATGCGGCCGCCCCACTCCCGCAAGACGGCTTCGTCTCCGGTTCAACTTGCTCGAGTGAGGGTGCCGAGGTGTTATCGGTCATGTTTTAGGTTCCTGGCGTCGCGGAATGCACATGGTGGTACCAGTGCACGAGCGGCTAACCTAACGATCTAGCGGCGAAAAAGGCTTTGTATGGCAATGGCTTAGAGGAGAAATGGCCCGCTGTAAGGGATTCTCATTTGCTTCTGCCTGCGGATAAGTCCGGCGAGGCAAACGGTGGCTTGCGTACTGCCGACCGGTCGTGAAGCGTCAGAGGATCCTCCCTTGAAAGCATGCGTTTGAACCGGCACTGGCAATTTTGGAGTTGGGCGATTCCGAGCGTGCCTCAACAAGTCGCGGAGCGCATCGGACAGCGAGGGCGTTCCCTCCCTGGAGCGGACTGGCCGTCTCCGTTGGTGCGGAGGTCACCGACGCAGGGGGTGAGCCCCCGCCCACCGAGAATACAGACGAGCACGATCCCGACAGTACGGCTGTCCGGGTCACCACACATCGGCGTGGGCGGCTTACGTCGGGCACCGCACGGTGCCGATGTCGTGCTCATGCGAGCCGGTGACAGATCTGGTTCCAGGGTGTCGAGACGGGCGACGCTGCTGCCACTCAGCAGCTCGTAAAGCGCAGCGCTGCGCTTGGAGCGCAACTGCTAAACTGGCGCGGCTTCTGATCTGCAGTGATTGGCGGAGTTTGGCCGGCTACCCTGGCGRCATGCGCGCTGCAGTGGGCTGGTCGTTAATCCGCTGGAGGGCTGAGCAGGACCACGCCGTTCGCGGGTGAGTGCGAGGGCGAAGGTTGAATTGACTGGTGGCGATGGGCCGGCCCGACCCCGGAAGAGCTGAGGCTGATCTTTGCGAAGGCAATCCGAGCCGAGTTAAAGTAGTGCTTTACGGGCCAAGCTGGGACTGAGGAACTCGTCGGTCCGAACAGCTGTTTCTACTAACCTTAGCTTCTCTTCCTGCGGCGATTTTCGTCGCGCTTTGTCTGCCTCCGTCGCACTGCAGCGGATATTCTAGGTTCTAAGACCTGCATGACAGCCCTCATGACTCGGTCGTTCGAGCTGAACGGGTCCTTACCAGCCGGTTGACGGTCCGCCCCCACGATACAGGCAGTCAAAAGCTTGGCGGCCTTCAGAGTCATCAATTTACCGTCGAGCGCCCTGAGGTGGTGAGTCGCTCCATAATAACCAAAGAGAGCGCGACGATTGGCCTCCTTTTGGGCCTGTATACCTTTGAGCAGGCGAAATACGGCGAGTCGAGCGGTTGCAAATGCTCTGCGATCTGCTTGCCAGTCCACGAGCGCGCGTTCAATCAGGAGACGACCTGTCGCCGGCTCCAGCCTAGCGTCGACAGTCTTGCCATACCCTCTGTAGTCCGGCTGAAGAAAATAGACATCAGAGTCGATCATGTCTTGAAGGAGTTTATGCCGCTGCTTTGGGTTTCTTGCTGCATGCAGATCCGGGAGGAATTCGGCAATCTTTCCTCCTATGCCGATGTGGGATTGAGCCGCGCTGGAGGTCCATACCTGCGTGAGCTCACGTGCTCTGTCATGATGGCGATCAATGTGGTGCGTGCGCTCCGCATCTGACATGTCCTGCGAGGGTTTGAGAGCAGTTCTCACTCTCTCTGACGAAAAATCAGACTCGGGGTTAGCTAAGATGAACAAGAGCAACTCGGTCTTCGTCATCCTTCGGTCACCGTCAAATAGCGGCGAGGGCGGCGAATTCAGTTCTTCTGACCGCTGCACCATGAGAGGATAGAGATGAATCTGCAAGTTATATAGCTGTTGCAGGTCTCTGACGCGATCCTTCGGAATAAAGTGTTTGCGACCGCGTCTCGCTTCGCCGATGAGGGGTACTAGGTGGGGTACTGGATGCATGCGCGGCATGGTTACAGAGCCTGGTTCGGTGGCTTGCGAGCAGAAGGGTTTTCCTTCGGACAGAAATAGCCAGGGCCTTTCCTATCCGTTGCGGAGACACGCTGCAGGCGGCTCTCGACCACGCAGCGTCACGTCTACGTCGGATGAGGAAATAACGCATTCTGCGGCAAAGCGTCTATATTGCGTCACCTCAATGCTCAACCTGTTTAGACTAACAAAATTTAAGCTTGAACATAGATGCCAGCCTTTTTGCCTCCGCATTGAGCCGCGAATCACCTTCTTTGTACAAGAAGCTGATTACCGTTTTCATTGAGATCGGCTTGGTATTTGTGAAGCTGATAAGCACACTGTACGCGCTCTCATCCTTAGCGTCCTGCTTAAGCCACTTGGTCTGCTCCCTTGCGTCCGATCCGTGCACTACCGCTACATACTGACTTGGATGCTCAGATTATGCTTTACAAGCGGGACCGGAAAACCAGTGGACTTTTGTAGCATTCCCACTGCTGTTCATTATCGCGGACTCCCTAGCTCATCTTTTGAGGAAAGTTCATCCGTAGTATTCAGGCGGCCTGCGCGACCGGGTCGGGAGCCGGCGCGTCCATGGCGCGCAGGTAGAGCTCGAGCAGCGTCTCCTGCTCCTCGCGCTCGTCCTTGTCCTGCTTGCGAAGCTTCAAGATCTCCTTGAGCACCTTTACGTCCAGGCCCTCGCCCTTAGCCTCGGCGAAGATCTCCTTCTTGGTCTCCATCAGATCCTTGATCTCTTCCTCCAACCGCTCGATGCGCTCGATGATGGAGCGGATGCGGTCGCCCGCGACGCCTACGGTGTCAGTCATATCACTCATGCTCCCTCCTCGCGCTGATGCGGGGCGGCACTTTTGCGGATCAGGATCAACGAGGGGTTAAGCGAACCGGCGGAGCCTGCTTAGCTATCTTGCCGGGCGTTTTCTGGTTGCTGTGCCTGCCGCGCCAGATGCAGCGTCCCACGCCGGATCGCCCACCGATTGCATGCCATGTTCAGCACAGGGATGCCCTGCCGCGACAGCGACACCGCCACGCGGCAATCGGATCAGTCGGAGGTGCAAACGGGTGCTGCGCCGAGCGGAGTGCCGCGGCCGGAGGGTGCGTGATGTGCTCGGCAGGTCAAGCGCGAGCGCGTTGGCCGCCTTTCGCAGACACGGACACTGAGCCAGCCGCAGTGTGTGGTGACCTCGATATGGTCAAGCCGCAGTACCAGGCAGGAAAGGGACTGCGCTGGCAGCCCCTTCGCACATGCCAGCATCTTACGCGCTCGGATTAATGCTTGGCCCACGGTCTAACTCGAGGATCCGGCCGGCGGCTCTCGCAACGCGCGTATATACCGAGATCGGATGCGTACCTCGGAATGAGCGGTCGCGCTCCAAGCCGATGGCGAGCCCAGCACTGACCTCCTTTAGCTCCTCGAGGCTGACGTAGCCGAGCTCAGGCTCGCCGAAGCCGAGATCGCACAGCCCGAAAAGGGTGTCGCCATCCGCCTCCATCGCGCAAATCAACCAAGTGGCCGGTCCCACCGGATTGAACAGCTTGAGCACGGGGTGGTGGTCGCGCTCCGGTTCGCGGCCATTGGCCAGGAGCAGCTTTCGGGTAGCAGCGTCGATCAGGGGCGGCATGGGCAACCTCGCGCGTGGGATGAGGAAGCCGTGCAGCCAGGCTGATCAAAGAGCGAGCGCGCCAAGGTTGAGGTGTGCCCGCACGAAAACGTCATAAAATGTAGTTTTTCTGAGGTTTGCAGCTAAGTTGTTGATATTGCTAAAGAAAGGCAAGAGCTCGCTCTCGGCTTGATTTGGAAACATCATGCCTTGCCGCTGAGGCGTACAAATTTTGAGGTTTTTCGATGAGCCAGGCCCGAGTTCCAAGCGATGCTGAGCTGAGAAGACTTTTGGCTGTTGCGGGCCAAGGCAAATATGGTCATCGGAACCGAGCTGCTCTGATGCTGAGCTACTTGGCCGGTCTGCGGGTCGGCGAGATTGCCTCGCTACGTTGGGGTGATCTCCTCGACGGGGACGGGAGGGTGCGCGAGCAGCTCCGGTTGAGCGCGGCTGTTACCAAAGGCGGACACGCGCGCGTCGTGTTCATGAATGCTCGCCTACGACGTGAGATTGAGCAGTTCCGATCCAGCCTGATCGAAGCGCCACAAGCTTCGCAGGCGGTCCTCATCACGCAGAAGAGGTCGGCGTTCAGCGCAAACGTGCTGACGCAGCTGATGAAGGGCTTCTACGTCCAGGCTGGCTTGGACGGCGGATCGAGCCACAGTGGTCGACGCTGGTTCATCACTCGCTTGGCCCACGCAGGCATCTCGTCCAAGGCCATTATGATGCTGGCCGGACACCGTCACCTCTCGACAACGCAGCGCTACATCGACGTCAACGACGAAATGATGCGTGCTGCGGTCGAGGTACTTTAGAGCCTTCCAATATCTCCGACTAATCGGTTTTGTTGAACAACTTCACCAGATCAGAGAGGCCATAGATGCTGCCTGTGATCCAGCCGGTCTACGTGATCGTCTCAGATGGGTGGCTGCGGCCTCAATGGCCGGGCGGCGTTGAATGTGATTGCCGAGGCGATGATAGCTTTGAACGCACCCTCGTCGATCGTGTCGCCATCGCGCAGATCAATCGCGCGCCGCGTGCCACCGTCTAGCCCAGCGTTGAAGAGGCCCGATGGATCTGGCAGCGACGCGCCCTGCGCAAAGGTCAGTTTGACCTTGTCCTTGTAGGTTTCGCCCGTGCACAAAATGCCGCCGTGCGACCAGACGGCGACACCCAGAGGATTGGACGGCTTCCGCCATTTCACGTCCTCGGTAACCGCCGGATCGGCCTGCCAGATCAGATTGCGGATCGAGGCTAGCATCGCCCCGCGCCAGTCGCCCAGCGCGGCGATCTTCGCGTCGATCAACTGCCCGGCGGTGCCGGTATCCTGGTCTCTTCCCTGAGTTGCAACGTCCGTCCTCTTGCCGGCCATCAGCGTCTCTCCCAAGGTAGTCCAACGCGCCGATCACATGCCTCAAAAAGGCCCGCAATGGATCGGCTTTCGGCGTTGAGGCGTCGACCGGCTCCCTTCCGACAATCAGCGCGTCAGCACGATGTAGGTCGCGAGCTCCGTCGGGACCGTCTCCGTCACGCGATAGCCGAGGCCTGGCAGGTCTATGCCCGCGAACAGGTGTTCGCCCCGGCCCAGAACGATGGGTGACACCGCCAGCTGCATTTCGTCGATCGCGCCCGCGAGCAGATACTGCCGGACCGTCGACACGCCACCGCCGACCTTGACGTCCAAGTCGCCAGCGGCGGCCTTGGCCTGGGCGAGCGCCGCCTCGATCCCCCCGGTGATGAAATGGAAGGTCGTCCCGCCCTCCATCTCGATTGGCGCCCGGGCGTGATGGGTGAGGATGAAAGTCGGTGCGTGATACGGGGGATTGTCGCCCCACCAGCCCTTCCACGCGTCGTCCGGCCATTCGCCCCGGATCGGGCCGAACATATTGCGGCCGAGGATGAAGGCGCCGAAGCCTTTCATCCCGTCCTCGGCAAAGCGATCGTCAGTCCCGCCCTCTTGCCCGATCATCGAGCGGAAGGCCCGCGTCGGGAAGAACCACCGCATCAACTCCGGGCCGCCTTTCCCGAGCGGATGCTCGAGGCTCTGGTCCGGGCCGGCGCCGAAGCCGTCGACGGACACTGCAAAACCTCTCACGCACACCTTGCCCATGGCGGTCAGACCTTCGCGTCCAGGCTGATGACAAGCTCGTCCAGCTGCGCGAATTGCTCAGCCCAGCCGCTGGTGCTTCCGCAGGCCATGGCCTCGTTGAGCGCTTCCTTCGAGGGATAGAGCTCGTGCACGACGACGCGTGTCGCCCCGCCCGTTTCCTCGAAGGTCACGGTGGTGACGGCCCCGTCCTCACCCCCTTCGTCATTGGTCCAGACGAGTCGGGCACGGGGCGTCACCTCGACGTATCGGCCGAAGAACGCCATGGGCTGCTCCGAGGAAGGATGACCCATCACCAACCGGTAGGCGCCGCCCGTGCGGATATCGGCCTCGAACGAGATCAAGGACACGCCGCACGATTTGGGCACCCACCATTGCTGAAACAGCTCCGGCTTGGTCCATGCTTCGAACACGATGCGCGCCGGTCCACTGACGGTTCGCGTAACGACGAACTCCCTTTCTGATGCCGGCTCCACTGTTGTGCGGGCCTTCCTGGCGGCGGGAACATTCTGTCCGCTTGCGTCCATCGAACGTCTCCCTCTGCTTCGACCCTTGCCTCCTGATCGGCGCCGAACATCCATGAACTTGCGCCATCCAGAATGCTCAGAAGCCATCGAGCGGGATGGCCATCTTCAAGATCAGGCTCTGACGGCTCTCGCCAGCTCAACTCACGCCAGGAGGGCGTACAGGTCTGTCTCCGCCTCCTCAGGCGGCACGTCGGGAGCGGCATAGATCTCCCAATTGAGGCCTGCAGGCACCAATCCTTGGGCCTTGATGCCCGAGAACACGCGTCCCCATGCGTCCGGCAAACCCGCGTAAGAACCGCGCATACGAAGATGAGCAGCGCGTCCTTTTGGCAATGTGAAGAGGCTCACCGCTCCTGACACGCTGAACCCTTCCGGCACGAAGACACCCGGCGCGTAGTCGATCATCCCAGCCTCCGGAGGCCGCCAAACCGTCAGCGTCCAGCCACCGTTCTCAATCCCCGCATCTTTCAGCAATGCATCGAGTAAGGCGCGTGCCTCACGCTGTGCTCGGGGAAGATCAGCAAAGGCCACGGTGTTACGGACTATCGCGATCAGTCGTGGTTCAACCGGCACGATCTCGATCTGAGCAGCATCTATCCCGGCTGCAGTCATGATCATACCCTCTTACGTGTTGTGGCGACCTAGGACGAGCGGGCTCGCAGCTCCCCGGCAAGCAAAGGTGCCGCCCGTGCGTCAGCACGTCGAAGAGCCTCGCTCTGATTTAGCCGAAAGTCAGGTGTGAGGACTGAACAGCGCGAACATCGCACCTTGCGGGTCAAGGCCCTGGACGATCCAGTCACCGCCTGGCACTTGGTGCGGGCCATTGATGACGGTCCCACCCGCAGCCTGGATGCGCGACACTGCAGCCTCGATGCTGTCGACGCGGAAGTAGTAGGTCCAGAACGGTGCCGGAAGGCTCGGCGGCTTGGTCATCATCCCACCGATCGCGGCGCCACCAGCAGCGAACAACTGGTAAGTGCCCATAGGCCCCAGGTCGACAGCGTCGGCTTTCGTCCACCTAAACAGGTCAGAGTAGAAGCTGAACGCACTCTCGGCGTCAGCAGCCATCAACTCACGCCACGCGGCGTATCCCGGCTCATCAGGGAGGGCCGGTGATGCCGACCCACACTCCATGCCCTTGAACAGCACGAACTCGGCCCCTTGCGGGTCTGCCACGACGGCGAAACGGCCGATGCCCGGGATGTCGGTCGCTGGGCGGTGAATCTGACCACCGCCGTCTGTCACCCGCACCGCGTAAGCATCGACATCGTCAACGATGACGTAGCCGAGCCAGCCCGGGCGAGCGCCGGCAGCACACGCGTCCTCGGGCAGGGTCATCACCCCCGCCACCGGCGTGCTTCCGGCGAGGAAGGACGTATAGGTCATACCAGGTTGGCTCGCGTCACGGGCATTCCAACCGACCACGGCCTTGTAGAAAGCCTCTGCGGCCGCTGCATCGGTCGTCATTAGCTCGTACCAGGCAAACTGTCCGTGCGCGCTCGACATACAGGCCTCTCCGATCGGGCAATGAGCTTCGCGGAGCCCCCGCCAGCCTGATAATATTGATATCAATATGATCTGATTTGTCAATACGGCCGAGCTTGCGTTGCGAGCGGCTCAGCCCGGTAAGGGAGCACGGCTTCTCCGACAATGTCGCGGGCAATCGGACTGACGAACCCAGCCTCCTCGGCAAAGCGCCGGAGCACTGCCTCAACGTCGCGCTCGCTCCAGTTTGCAACCTAAGCGGCGGCAAAGCCCATCATCGTCATGGTGCATCAGCATAATCGCTAAGCCCCTTAAGCGTCTTCTGAGCGCCTCGGGGGGGGGTTGCAGCTGTATGCTGGTGCAGCGAGCACCCGCGGCAGCTCGAAGCCGAGATCGCAGGCGCGGCGGAGGCGAGCGGGTGCAGCGCGGCAATCAGGATGAGACCAGCGCGTCAATCAAGATGAGAGGAACCGCCGATCTGATGACGCAAGGAGGGCAGAGCCCGACCGGAGGCATCGGATCGGCGTCGGCGTGACCTCCAGGGGCACGTCGTCTGGTGATCGCGGCCACCGGGCCAGCTGCGGGGTCGTCCTCAGTTTGAGGAGCCCGCCCGTGCCCGGCCGCCACGTGACCGATCACCAGATGAGGCTCTTCATGCAGTTCCGTCAGAGCGACAGCGTCGCTGCGGCCGCCGCCAAGGCCGCCTTCAGTCCCGCCACCGGCCATCGCATTGCCGCCGATCCGCGTCTGCCCTCGGCTAAGAAGACCCCGCGCGGACGGCGTCGGCCCGATCCTCTCGCCGAGGTGTTCGAGGCCGAGATCGTGCCATTGCTCGAAGCCGCGCCCGGCCTGAGGCCGGTGGCCGTCTTCGAGGAGATCCTGCGCCGTCATCCCGATCTCGGCGAAGGGGTCCGCCGGACGCTGGAGCGGCGTATCCGGGCTTGGCGCGCCGTGCACGGAGCCGACCAGGACGTCATCTTTCGTCAGACCCACGAGCCCGGGCGGATGGGGCTGTCGGACTTTACCGACATGGCCGATCTCGGCGTCACCATCGCTGGGCTGCGCCTCGACCATCGGCTCTACCACTTCCGGCTCGCCTACTCCGGCTTCGAGCACGCCCACGTCGTGCTCGGCGGCGAGAGCTTCGTGGCGCTCGCCGAAGGGCTGCAGAATGCCCTCTGGTCTCTCGGCGGCGTGCCGCGCGAGCACCGCACCGACAGCCTCTCGGCCGCCTTCCGCAACCTCGACGAGGCCGCCCAGGAGGATCTCACCCGCCGCTACGAGGCCCTGTGCGCCCACTACGGCATGACGCCCACCCGCAACAACACCGGCCTCGCCCACGAGAACGGCTCGGTCGAGGGCCCGCATGGCCATCTCAAGCGGGCCATCGCCGACGCGCTCCTGCTGCGCACCAGCACCGACTTCCCCGACCTGACCGCCTACCGCACCTTCGTCGACGAGCTCGTAGGACGCCGCAACGCCCGCCAAGCCAAGCGCATCGACAGCGAGCGGGCTGTCCTGGCGCGGCTGCCCGAGCGGCGCTCGTGCGACTACGAGCAGGTCAGCGTGCGCGTTTCCTCGGCCGGCGGGTTCCGCCTGCGCAAGGTGTTCTACACCGTGCCCTCGCGCCTGATCGGCCACACCCTGCGCGTACGCCTCTACGACGACCGCCTCGACGTCTTCGTCGGCGGCTCCCACCTCCTCACCCTGCCGCGGGGGCGGGCTCATCCGGACGGACGGCACGATCAGGTCGTCGACTACCACCACGTCATCCACGCCCTCCGGCGCAAGCCGATGGCGCTGCTCAACCTCGTCTACCGCGACCGGCTCTTCCCGCGCGCACCCTACCGGCACGCCTTCGAGGCCCTGCGCGCCGCGCTTCCGGAACGGCAGGCCTGCCGCATCGCCGTCGACTTACTTGCGCTGGCCCATGACCGCGGCTGCGAGGCCGAGCTCGCCGAATGTCTGGCCGTCGAACTGGCCGCCAAGCGCCTGCCCGATCTCGCCGCCTTGCGCGCCCGCTTCGCACCCGATCCGGCTACCATCCCTCACGTCAACGTCGTCCTCGGCTCGCTGACGAGCTACGAGAGCCTCCTCGACGGCGTCACGACGGGAGGGGCGGCATGAAGGCCCTGGCCCGCACCACGACCGCGGTCGACACCGCCCGGCTCGGGATCATGCTCGGTGAGCTGCGCCTGCCGACCATCAAGACCGTCTGGCCCCGCTTTGCCGAACAGGCCGACAAGGAGGGCTGGCCCGCCGCCCGCTTCCTCGCCGCCCTCGCCGAGCACGAGTTGGCCGAGCGCGACAGACGACGCATCGAGCGTCATCTCGCCGAGGCGCGCCTGCCGCCGGGCAAGACGCTCGATGGCTTCGACTTCGCCGCCGTGCCGATGCTCTCGAAGGCTCAGGTCATGGCGGTCACCGCCGGCGACGCTTGGCTGGCGCAGGGGGCCAACCTGCTCCTGTTCGGTCCACCTGGCGGTGGGAAGAGCCATCTCGCCGCCGCGATCGGGCTCGCTCTCGTCGAGGCCGGCTTCAAGGTGCTGTTCACCCGCACCACCGACCTCGTCCAGAAGCTGCAGGTCGCCCGGCGCGACCTCGGCCTGGAGGCGGCCATCGGCCGGCTCGACCGCTTCGACCTGCTGATCCTCGACGACCTCGCCTACGTCACCAAGGACCAGGCCGAGACGAGCGTGCTGTTCGAGCTGATCAGCGCCCGCTACGAGCGCCGCTCCCTGATGATCACCGCCAACCAGCCCTTCGGCGAATGGGGTCGGATCTTCCCCGATCCGGCCATGACGCTCGCTGCCGTCGACCGGCTGGTGCACCATGCCACCATCTTCGAGATGAACGTCGACAGCTACCGGCGTCGCACGGCCCTGGATCGGAAACGCGGTCCTGGTCGACCGCCAACTCGCGCGACAATCAAAACTGCCGATGCGTGACGCGCCGCGACACGAACCTGACCCGACGCCACCTTGCGCCGGTCGATCGACCCGCTCATCATCAACCCGCCGCGACACCGGTCACTCATCCTGATTGTCGCTGACATCTCATCCAGATCGCCGCGCTACAAGCGGGCAACTGGTGCCATGAGCCAATGCTGTCATGCTCAGGCTAAAGCACGCATTGCTCGACGCACCGCCTCCGCATCCAAGTCCGGCAGGAGCGCTTCGATCGCTTGATGAGTCTGCTCCCAGATTGGCACCGCCTGCCGAAGAAGCGCCTTCCCCTCTGCCGTCAGCCGGAGTAACCGCTCTCGCCGGTCTGCAGGGTTGGGCGTCACATCGACGAGACCACGGCGTTCCAGAGGCTTGAGAGCCGCGGTCAGAGTTGTCTGATCCATCGCAAGCAGCGCGGCCACCGGCCCCATGGTCGGCGGCTCAGGACGGTTCAGCGACATCAGAAGGGAGAACTGGCCGTTGGTCAGTTGCACCGGCCGCAGCGCCTCGTCGAAGCGCCTCGCGAGGGCGCGCGCGGTGCGCTGCGCATGCAGGCACAGACAGGTGTCCCGAACCAGTAGGGTTGTCTCGAAGGGGACATCGAGCGGCTTAGACATTTAAAAATCGTATTGATATCAAGGCTATTAATCAAGGCCCGAGCGATGCCCCCCGGGGGGGGGGTGACGGGGGGCTATACAGATCACCTCCTACGTGATGTTTAACTGCTGCCGGCCGGTCTGATGCTGAGCTACCCCGCGGACCTACGCGTCGGAGAGATCGCAGTGCTACGCTGGGGTGATCTCCTCGACGGCGAGGGGAGGGTGCGTGAGCAGCTCCGGCTGAGCGCGGCCATCACAAAGGGTGGGCATGCGCGTGTGTTGTTCATGAACGCGCGCCGGCGCCGCGAGGTTGAGCAATTCCGGTCGAGTCTGGCCGAAGCGCCGCTGACTTCACAGCCGGTACTCATCACACAGAAGAGGTCGGCATTCAGCGCGAACGTCCTCACGCAGCTGATGAAAGGCTTGTACGATCAGGCCGGCCTGGACGGTGGCTGGAGCTACAGCGGCAGAGGTTGGTTCATCACCCGCCTTGCACATGGCGAGAACTCGCCCCAGGCGATCATGATGCTGGCTGGCCACCGACACCTCTCAACCACGCAGCGCTACATCGATGTCAACGACGAGATGATGCGTGCAGCTGTCGAGGTGCTCTGACCGAGACGCCAGCACGAGCGCCCGTCATCTGGCGAGGCCGCTGTTTTACGTCTTGGTGAACGCGCAGCACGAGGATGACTTATGCTCAACCTCACGGCACCACGCGTCTTAACCTCTCTCATACCCTTCGTTTTGATTGGGCCGGCCGTTGCCAGGCTCTACATGTGCATCCCGACGGTCTTCCCGTCGGTTGTGAAATTCAGGACGTGGGCATTCATTGACACCTACGTCGTGCAGTCTGCGGGCCCGTGACCTGATGCCCACCATCTACCTGGATTGCGATGGCGTACTCGCAGATTTTGATGCTGGTGCCGGACGCATCTTCGGCATGCCACCGAGCGAGTTTGAGCGCCGCTTCGGGCTGAGGCGGTTCTGGAGCAAGCTGGCCTCGCTCGACGACTTCTTCGGAGGGCTTCCACTGTTGCCCGATGCCATGGAGCTCTACGAGGCTGTGCGTCATCTGAAGCCAATTATCCTGACAGGACTGCCGCGCGGCAATTGGGCTGAGCCGCAGAAGCGGCGCTGGGCAGAGGCGCACTTCCCAGGCGTCGAAGTGATCACCACGAGCGCGGCATTGAAGCGGGAGCATTGTCACCCAGGCGATGCCTTGGTGGACGATCGCGAGAAGTACCGTCACCTCTGGGAAGAAGCCGGCGGCATCTTCATCCATCACCGCGATGCAGCCACTTCGATCAGCGAGCTACGCAGCCACGCCTTTCTGTAAAGGAAGCCAGGGAGATCGGCTCCGGTCTTCCTAGACAAAGATCTGCCGTCACCCATATGATGTGCGAACGTTGTCAGCGCGAATTGTGCGGCTGAGCGTGATGTTTTCAGGATTCCCACACACATGAAGCGCCGAAGCGCGCGACCGTTCACGGTCGAAGTCAAGCACACCCGCACATCCCGTGCCTCGCTGTCCGATGCCACCGCACGTTCCCGCAAGAGCAATGATCTTTGGCAGGGTCTGCCACTGATCGCGGATAACCAGCCCGCCGAGGTGAAGCCGGTACAGCCGGTGCAGCCAGCTTCTTCCGAAGCTGCTCGGCTCGAGACACCCGCTCGTCGTGTACTGCCGAGCCTGGTGCCGATGTTTGCCATGCCGGTTGAGCCCGAAGTCCAGGCGATTCATGAAGCACCAGTGCCGGAGCGCCTGCCGCGTGTCCGCCGTGTCAAATCGGCGGCCGAGCCCCTGCAGAAGTCAGCTGCTAGGGTTAGCCCGAGGCGAGGGCCTCGCGCTGAGCCAGCAATACAGCCGCGGGTTACACCTGCTGCCGTTCCTGCCTCGATCACAACGCCCGTCATGGTCTCGCAGCCTGCTGTGGCGCAGGCGCGTACAGTACGGCGTTCTCAGCCGGCCGAAACACTGCGCCTTGGCGAGCGGTGGAAGCGACGGCTTCCGCGCGTCCTCAGGTGATCTGGCCCCGGGCTGTCTGCCGCACGTTGATGCTTTGCGTCCAGCTGGCTCTCCAGAATTCGTCACCAAGGGTCACGCGGACGCTCGACAACCTCGTTGCGCATCCGGCGGAGGAAGCTGTGGCAGCGGGCTGAGTGCTGGCGCCGACTGCTACGCCAGTTCCGCGTTCGGCTCTGATGACGCAGCCTCGCACGCCTCACAGGCACGGTCCAGGAGGGTTTGCAACCTCTCTGGCATAGTATCGAGACTAGGCAGATCGAGTTGCTTCAGTCCATGCGCGATACCCTGCAGGACGGCATCAATGCCATCATCGCAGCCGCTGGTGTGGAGGTCCTTGAGTTCACGCATGATAAATGCTCCCGGTCAGCAGCTCCTTTCACGGGTGCATCTGGCCGAACTGTCATGTGGCGGTAGACAGCTCAGATGGTGCCTCCGGCTGAATATTGAAATGGATAGCAGCCATGCGGGCGGACGTGCCCGCTCGCACACGGCTCTCCAGCCCTTGAGCCGCAGATCTGGCCTTGAACAGCGCTGTGAGCTCGCAAACTTGGGTACCGTCCCGAAGCTTAAGCGGCCTGGAGGTGCTGTCCGAGGAATCCTGCAACGCGTGTAGCCGCATCGAGCTGTGCTGGTCCCGAAAGTCCATGACCCTGGCCTTCGTAGATCCGGATCTCGTGCGCCGTTCCCTGCTCCTGAAGCAGTTGCTCCAGCCCTCGTGCGTGAGAGACCGGCACGATTGCATCTGCGCTGCCGTGCAGGATCAGCGTAGGCGGCAGGCGTGGGCGCTCACGCTTGAGCTCCTCCGGTAACGGACCGAAATAGTCGACAATCGCCCGCACCCGCGGCTCAGCTGCCGCTGTGGTGAGGGCCAGAGCTGCACCGAGCGAGATCCCAACGATGCCGAGCCTCTGCGCATCGGTATCAGGCTGGTCCGCCAGCCAGACGACTGCATCGCGCACCGTCTCCGCCCAGAGCGGAAAGTCCTGCCGCAGCCGGGTATAGGCAACACGCCGGTCACCAGTCCGGTCAAGGTAGTGGACGAAGGCGACGTGGTAGCCTAAGGCAGCAATCGTGCGAGCGGCCAAGTGGTAACCCGCGGCAAAGGTCAGCCCGTCGGCACCGTGCAGGAGAAGTACAGCTGGGCTGGATGCTCCGTTCCCGTCGCCCCCTGCAGAGCCGCCAGAGGCAGCGAACCATTCCACCTCAATTCGTCGGGCGCCACTCGTGAAGCTCTGCATTTGAGGATCTATGTTCCCGCTTTCTGGCCTGAACCGCAGAGGTGGGAGGCCGCCTTGGACATTAGGATGCGGCACTTCGCGCTCCTACGGAGCCACGTGGCTGATCATCGAGAAGCCTAAATCACATATGATTAGCGGCCGGTGAGATTGACCGGGTTCGATCCACCTTGGCCGAGATGCCCGCCTCGTCGCAGCCGGTCCTCATCACCTCGAAGAGGTCGGCATTCAGCGCCAACGTGCTGACACAGCTGCTGAAGGGCTTCAACACTCAAGCAGGTCGAGACGGTGGCTCAAGCCAGAGCGGCCGCCGCTGGCTCATCAATCGCCTGGCCCACGCAGGCATCTCGCCCAAGGCCATTATGATGCTCGCCGGTCACTGGCATCGCTCGACGACGCAGCGCTACATCGACGTCAACGACGAGATGATGCGTGCGGCTGTGGAAGTGCTCTGACATGTAGAAGGCCACACTTGAGTAATGTTGAAGCTTAAGCCTCATGATTATCTAAATATCGCGATGTCTGCTAGCAGATTGTCGATATCTTCTAATAGGCTCGCTGCTTCATTCTCCGCTTCATGGGCTAAGTTATAGATTGCCTTGACATCTATCTCCTCGGATGAGGCCTGCGATACCCAATCGGACGGCAATAGTTTAAAACCACTTTCGTGGACGACATTTATACTGATGCGGGCAACACGCGTGTTATCTGTTCCGTTCACGTATTCGAAAAATATTTTCTCTGCCATATCATCTTCGATGCGCTCAGATCGTCGTCTGCCCAGAGTGTAAAATTTTGTTGCGTCTACGAACGACACTGTGTTGGTGGATTTATTCGACCCAATTTTGGAAATAATGAGTAGCACAAAAGTTATTTCAGTCCAGGGAACAATTCCTCTAGGTAAAGAAATGACGCCTTCGAGAATTCCATCCCGAACAAGTTGTTCTCGCAGAGCTTTGTCATTCCGTCTGGAGAGAAAACTTTGCGGAACTAAAACGCAGGCCCTACCATTGGCTTTTAGAGAAGCGATGGATTTTTCAAGAAACTGTGTCTCCAGGCGGGTGTGCCGATGAGACGAGCCTGAAAGCTGCACTTGGTCAGTC